>JAJZEL010000072.1 GCA_021828575.1 Pseudomonadota bacterium | reverse complement strand
ATAATGCTCGGGGTGACCGGTCAGGAGTTGCTCACGGGCATTTTGCGGGCACTGAAGGAACGGGATGGGCAAGGATTGATGGCACTGGCCGACCACATGGCCCAGCAGGGTTTGTCTTGCGAGCGTGCATTACAGGATCTGGCAGAGCTGTTGCAGGAAATGGCTTTGTGGCAGGCTTTTCCCGAACATCGTGAATTGCGCGGAACACAGGTGGAACAGGCTGGTCTGGCAGCGGGCTGGGATCCTCAAAACCTGCAGTTGCTCTACCAGATTGCCATTCATTCCCGAAAGGATCTGCCCCTGGCACCCGATGAGATGGCCGGGTTCCGGATGGCCTTGCTTCGCATGTGGGCTTTTCAGCCGGGGATGTCAGGGGGCAATGGTGGCGGATCGGCAGGGGGGCCGCCTGTGGCATTGAAAGAAGCCACCACGGATGCACGTCCTGCCGGAATGAGTGAGGAGGTGCCGGAAAAACCTCATGAAGTGGTGTCCCTGCCACCGGCCTCCATTGGTGACTGGCCTGATCTGGTAAAGCGCATCAGCCACATGGGTATGGCCCATGAGTTGGGTCGGCATGTGGAATTGGTCAGCCATGGTCCTGGTGTGCTTCATTTGCGTCTGGCCACCCCGTTCGCCCATTTGCTGCGCTACCGGGAAAAATTGCAGGCGGCGCTGGAATCCGTGCTGGGCAGTGACCTGAAGCTGACGATTGAAGTGGGTGAACTGAAGGGGGAAAGCATCGCGGATGGTGAGGAAGAAACCCATCGGGCACAGCGCGAGAAGGCCATTGAAAGCCTGCGGGCAGACCCCGTGGTACAGGCCATGACCGTCAAGGGAGGGGGGAGGCTGGTAGAATCCACCGTCAAACCCAGAGACGATCTGGTATGAAGGAGATCTGACATGATGAAAAACGGATTGGCTGGCTTGATGAAACAGGCGCAGCAGATGCAGGAAAACATGCGCAAGGCCCAGGAAGAGCTGGCGCAACGGGAAGTGGAAGGCCAGGCAGGTTCCGGCATGGTAAAAGTCAGGGTCACCTGTGACCACCAGGTGCGGCGGGTCTTTATTGACCAGGCCGCCATGGATGACAAGGAAACACTGGAAGATCTGGTGGTCCTCGCCTTGCAGGACGCCAACCGGCTGGTTGAACAGGCGGTCCAGGAACGCATGGGCGGATTCACGAGCGGAATGGGTCTGCCAGCAGGCATGAAACTGCCTTTCTGACCATTGTGAGCAGCGCCTCCTCCACTCTTGATGAACTGACCCAGGCATTGCGGTGCTTGCCGGGTGTGGGACCCAAATCTGCCCAGCGCATGGCATTTCATTTGCTGCACCGGGACAGGCAGGGGGCGGAGCGTCTGTTGCTCAGCCTTGCACAGGCGCTCGAACATTTGAGGCACTGTGACCAATGCAATAATTTCACGGAACAGGCAGTATGCGAACTGTGCAGCTCCGGAAACAGGGATGCAAGGTTGTTGTGTGTGCTTGAATCACCGGCCGACATGCTGATGATGGAACAGACCCATGCCTACCAGGGATTGTATTACGTCCTCATGGGACGCCTGTCTCCTCTGGATGGCATTGGTCCGCAGGAAATCGGCTTTGATCGCCTGATCCAGAGGGCCTGCAACGGAAGCACCGAAGAAGTGATCCTGGCCACCAATTTTACTGCCGAGGGCGAGGCAACTGCCCACGCTCTTGGAGTTCTGCTACGCGCAAAGGGATTGCGGGTTTCGCGAATTGCCAGGGGGATCCCCGTGGGAGGTGAGCTGGAGTACGTAGACAGCGGGACTCTGGCCCAGGCACTGCTGGAACGCCGTCCCGCCACCAATTGAACAACGTATCGAGAGGGTAGTAGCATGCTGGACATCCAATATTTGCGTAACCATCCTGATCAGGTGGCTGAACGCCTGGCCACACGGGGATACCGGTTTCCTCTGGATGAGTTTCGTATCCTGGAAGAAGAACGCAAACGGATTCAGGTGAACACGCAGAGTTTGCAGGCACATCGCAACCGCGTATCCCGGGCTATCGGACAGGCCCGGATCAACGGCGACGATGATGAGGCGCTCAAGGAAGAGGCTGACCAGATCAATGCAGCCCTGAAAACGGGTGAGGAAAGCCTCCAGCATATCCAGGCCAAAATGGTGGCCTTTCTCATGGATGTACCGAACATGCCTCATGAGTCAGTGCCTGTGGGGACTTCGGAGAAGGACAACGTGGAGTTGCGGAAGGTGGGAACCCCACAGTGCTTTTCCTTTGCCATCAAGGATCATGTGACCCTTGGGGAAGGGTTGGGCATGCTGGACTTCGAGACAGCCAGCAAATTGTCCGGTGCAAGGTTCTCGCTGCTGAAAGGTGACTTGGCTCGCCTGCACAGGGCGCTGGCCCAGTTCATGCTGGACGTGCATACCCGGGAGCACGGATACACTGAAATGTACGTGCCTTATATGGTCAACGGGGATTCCTTGCGCGGTACGGGCCAACTGCCTAAGTTTGAAGCAGATCTCTTTGCAGTGCCTCGTGGCGACCAGGAAAAACACTATCTGATTCCCACGGCGGAAGTGCCACTGACCAACGTGGTGCGTGACGTGATCCTCAAGGAAAGCCAGCTGCCCATGCGCTTGACGGCTCATTCCCCCTGTTTTCGTTCTGAAGCAGGTTCTTATGGCAAGGACGTGCGTGGACTGATCCGGCAGCATCAGTTTGACAAGGTGGAACTGGTGCAGATCGTGCATCCTGAGCATTCCTATGCTGCTCTTGAAGAACTGACTGGACATGCAGAACGCAACCTGCAACTCCTGGAACTGCCTTATCGGGTGATCGTGTTATGCACGGGCGACATGGGGGCCAGTGCCAGCAGAACCCATGACATCGAGGTATGGCTTCCAGGGCAAAACACCTATCGTGAAATTTCCTCGTGCAGCAACTGCGAGGGGTTTCAGGCGCGTCGCATGCGGGCCCGATTCCGGAATCTGGCGGGGGCCAATGAGTGGGTTCATACGCTCAACGGGTCTGGCGTGGCAGTGGGTCGTGCGCTTGTGGCCTTGATGGAAAATGGTCAGACGGAAGATGGCAGCATTCGCATTCCGACAGTTCTCCAGCCTTACCTGGGGGGCAAGGCCCTGATCTCGGCCAACGGGTGATAAGGTTTTTCGTAGCGTTCAAGAATGTCGTAGTACGTCCTGATATTGTCGACAAAATTCACCGGCTCACCACCACGGGCAAAGCCCCAGCGGGTATGCGGGTAAACGGAAGGCAGGCTCAGCAGGGGGAGCGTGCTTCGTACATCCGTCCATCGGTCGGGGTTCAGATGCCGTTGCTGGGCCAGGATGCGGGCGTCTTCCAGGTGGGCGGTTCCCACATTGTAAGCGGCCAGCGCCATCCAGGTGCGGTCCGGTTCGGGAATGCGTTCCGGGAGCGCTTCCCTGAGTTGCTCCAGGTATTCGGCGGCAGCCGGAATGGATTCCCTGGGATCGAGACGGTTGGAAACATGCAGTCGGTCGGCAGTGTCGGCGGTCAGCATCATGATGCCGCGAACCCCGGTGGGAGACAGGGCGTTGTTGTCCCAGTGGGATTCCTGGTAACCGAGCGCGGCCAGCAGTCGCCAGTCCAGTGAACTCAGGGACTGGGCCTGCTTGAACAGCAGCGAGAATTGCGGGAGCCGGGCCACGGTGGTTTGTATGAAGGCCATGACATTTTCAGGGTCTTGCCCGGCGCGCTTTCCATAATATTCTTCCACCTGTCGGTCCAATTCTCCTGAAGTGCGCAGGCTCTGAAAAAACTGGCGCGCACTGTTCAGGAGGTCGGGACGTTCGTTGACGGGAAAAGCCCAGGCCAACTGGGTGGGCGGGCCCAGATCGAAGGCCACGTGCAGATCCGGCCAGTAGGTACGAGCCACGGCAATGAGATTGGAATCACTGACCGCGTAGCGCAGGGTGCCTTCGTATACGCGCTGGAGCAGGTCCAGGTCCACATTACCACGGGGGTAGGTTCGCCAGGCCAGTTCGGGATACTGCTGTCGAAGTTTTTTCAGGATGTCCATGTGCACAGGGTCAGGCACCACACCCAGGGAGTGGCCCTCGAGATCCCCTGGGGATGAGGGGGCTGGTCCCAGCGTGACGTTGTATGCCACTTGTGGTCGGCGCTGTGCATAGGAAGGAGAAAATGCAAACTGGTCTTCCAGATCCGGAGTGATGGGGACAGCTGCGGCGGCCAGGTGGGCACGATGGCTGTTGACGGCCTGCAGGACGCGGTCAAGATTGTCCAGCACCAGAAAGCGAACAGGTTTTCCAAGAAACCGCCCGAAAGACAGGGCGAGGTCGTGATCCAGGCCGATGGTTTTGCCATCGGGTTCGGTGAGATAAGTGGTGGGGGCCAGGTAGGTTGCCACCACCAGTTCCTTCAAATCCTCCAGGCGGTCCACCTCAGGCAGTACCGGAGCCTCGGCCAGCGCGAGCGAGCCATCCATGCCGGGTGACCGGAAGGAGGTACTGACCACTCCCAGAACTGCCAATGTCAGAACTGTCAGGAACACGCCTTCCGGTCTGGCTTTCATCCAGCCCCAAATGAGGTGACCCAGAGTTCGTGTCGAGTGCTGTGGTACCATCTTCGGGTTCAAAAGGATCGTTTATTCCAGTCATGGAGCCACATTGCATTGCCATTCTACCTGCGGGAGGCACAGGAAACCGTTTCGGGTCAAAAATGCCCAAACAGTACACTGTCGTGCATGGCAGGCCAGTACTGGCCCATTCTATTGAAGCGCTGCTGACAGATTCGCGCGTCGAAAAGGTCTATGTGGCTCTTTCTCCCGAGTACCTTTCGTTTCTGGACTGGGCGACCTGGCAGGGACGAGTGGTTCCATTGACGGATTGTGTGGGATCAACCCGCGCCAAAACCGTATCCCTCGTGTTACGCAGGTTGTATTCCACGCACCAGACCAGCGACTGGGTCCTGGTTCATGATGCTGTTCGTCCCTGTCTTTCGCTGTCGAGCTTGCAACGTTTGCTGGATGCCGTGTGGGCAGATCGGGTAGGGGGGCTTCTCGCCATTCCGGTTGCAGATACCCTCAAACATTCTGACGGGACGGGCAGGGTTCAGGCCACAGTGGATCGCAACCAGCTATGGGCTGCCCAGACGCCCCAGATGTTTCCTTTGGGGCTTCTGACCGAAGCCCTGGAAAAAAACCCGGAAGCCACGGACGAAGCATCGGCCATGGAGGCCCTTGGACATTCACCCCTGCTCGTCCAGGGTGAAAAAACCAATCTCAAGGTCACTTATCCGGATGATCTGGTTCTGGTGGCTTCCATACTGGAAGCGTTATCCCGGGAGGAAACCACATGAGGATCGGACAGGGGTTTGATGTTCATGCATTTGCGCCGGATCGGCCCCTGGTGATCGGAGGCATGACCATTCCCCATGAGCAGGGACTGGCTGGGCATTCCGATGCGGCCGTACTGGTGCATGCCCCGTGCGAAGCGTTGCTGGGTCCGGTTGCCCTGGGGGATATCGGCATGCATTTTCCTGATACGGATGACACCTACAGGAATGTGGACAGCCGAAAACTGCTCAGGCATGTGCTGGGCTTGGTTCGCGCTGCCGGATGGGAACCTGTGAATGTGGATGTCACCCTCATTGCCCAGAGGCCCCGCATGGCCCCCCATATTCCGGGCATGGTGGCTTGCCTGGCGGCAGATCTTGAATTGTCCGTGACAGCCGTGAACATCAAGGCGACCACCACGGAACACCTGGGGTTTACGGGGCGCGAAGAAGGCATTGCCGCAATGGCCGTATGTCTGTTGAAGCCCCTTGGATGAATTAAAAGATTTTTCCCGGTCCGGAGACTAATAGGGAAAAACGGCATCCGGTCGGATTTTCAGTATCTCGCGTTTGAAGGTACCCTGAATGCGGGACAAAGCGGCCGTGGTGTCAGCTTCGAAGCGCAGTACCACGACAGGTGTGGTGTTGCTAGATCGGGCCAGGCCAAAACCGTCTGCATATTCCACCCGGACGCCATCCAGAGTGATGATGTCCGAAGCCCCTTCAAACTGTCCTGACTCCTGGAGTGTGGAGATGAGCTGGAAATTTTCCCCTTCCTGAAGACGAATCTGGAGTTCGGGCGTGGTGACGGCGTCAGGCAGGTTTTCCAGCGTGGCGGTCAGGTCGGGCACCTGACTCAGAATCTCGAGCAGCCTGGCGCCGGCGTAGAGTCCGTCATCGAATCCGAACCAGCGTTCCTTGAAAAACAGGTGTCCGCTCATCTCGCCTGCCAGCAACGCGCCGGTTTCCTTCATCTTGGCCTTGATGAAGGAGTGGCCTGTTTTCCAGAGTGTGGGTCGTCCCCCATGTTGCCGCACCCAGGGGAAAAGGTTTCTGGTGCATTTCACATCAAACAGCACTTCGGCTCCTGGATTCCGCTTGAGCACATCTGCGGCGAAAAGCATCAGCTGGCGATCAGGAAAGATCACCTGGCCATTTCGAGTGACTAC
>JAJZEL010000035.1:4983-6534 GCA_021828575.1 Pseudomonadota bacterium | reverse complement strand
GTTTTGTTTCCTGCCCGTACGGTGGCCCACATCCAGCACGAGGTTGTGCCCGAGACCATTAGCCACTTCCAGCAGCTCAATGCCACCATCATTGCAGGGGTGACAACCCCTATGGTGTCTCAGGCCCAGGTGCTTGAATTTCTCAGAAGCATTACGCAGGAAGTGGCGCCCTCCGGTTATGGTGTGGACTATGCCGGGGCATCCCGACAGTACATGCAGGAATCCGGTGGTTTCGTGGTGACACTCATGTTTGCCGTGCTGATGGTTTATCTGGTTTTGGCAGCATTGTTCGAGAGTTTCAAGGATCCCGTGGTCATTCTGATTTCCGTTCCCATGGCGTTGTTTGGTGCCCTGGCCTTCATCAACATGGGGGTGACGTCAATCAATGTGTACACCCAGGTGGGCCTGGTGACCCTGATGGGGCTCATCAGCAAGCACGGCATTCTGATCGTCCAGTTTGCCAATCACATCCAGCAGACGGGAAAGACGCGATTTGAGGCCGTGGTGGAGGCGGCTGCCACTCGACTGCGTCCCATCCTTATGACCACAGCGGCCATGGTGGTGGGTGTATTACCCCTGGTGCTGGCTTCAGGGGCGGGTGCCGCTGGCAGGCGTTCGATTGGCTGGGTGATTTTTACCGGGTTGTCCATTGGAACCCTGTTCACCCTGTTTGTGGTCCCTGCCATGTACCTGATGTTCGGAAGCGCCCACAAAAAAGAGCAAGGATGAGTGAACGCGCCCTTCTAGCGTTCCACAAAAGCCCGTTCGATAACGTAGTCGCCAGGTTCTCCCACGCCTTCTGAAATTTCAAGGCCCCGCTCATCCAGCAGGGCCGAGATGTCCTTGAGCATGCCAGGGCTGCCGCAGATCATGGCCCGGTCCACGGCTGGATCAAGAGGGGGCAGTCCGATATCCTCAAACAGTTGTCCGGTCTCGATCAGGGTGGTGACGCGCCCTGTGGTTTCAAATTCTTCCCGCGTTACAGTGGGGTAATAGACCAATTTGTTGCGGACTTCTTCCCCGAAATATTCGTTTTTGGGCAGTTCATGCTGGATGAAGTCGCGGTAGGCCAGCTCGGACACCTGACGGACACCGTGAACCAGAATCACTTTTTCGAAACGTTCATAAGTTTCCGGATCCTTGATGATACTCATGAAGGGGGCCAAGCCCGTACCGGTGGAGAACAGGTATACATGCTTGCCGGGCTTGAGGTCATGAATCACCAGGGTACCCACGGGTTTGCGGCTGACCAGGATGGAGTCTCCCACCTGAATATGCTGCAATCGTGAGGTCAGGGGGCCGTTGGGGACCTTGATACTCAGGAATTCCAGATGTTCTTCGTAATTGGCGCTGGCAATGCTGTAAGCGCGAGTCAGGGGGCGCCCATCCACTTCAAGCCCGATCATGACAAAATGGCCGTTTTCAAAACGCAAACCGGGGTCGCGTGACGTGGTGAAGCTGAACAGGCTTTCGTTCCAGTGATGAACGGAGGTGACTTTTTCAGTGCCGTAAGCTGCCATGGGAAATCTTCAGTGAAAATAGTTAGGAACC
>JAJZEL010000035.1:0-4973 GCA_021828575.1 Pseudomonadota bacterium | reverse complement strand
TCTGCACTTTACCAAACGCTCCCCCCAGCAGAGATTATAGTAGTCGACGATGCTTCGACGGACGAGACAGTAAAAATAGTTAGGAACCTGCGATTATAATCTCCGGTATAAGCTAGCAAAAGTTGTCCTGGTTATAATCTTATGAAGCCAAAACTCACGTGGCTTGAAGCGCAAGGGCTTCGACGCACCCGAAGAACTGTCGAAGGTCATGAAGGTTCATGGCTCAACATCTCCGGGAAAAATCATCTTGCGTTTGCCTCCAATGACTATCTGGGCCTTTCGGGGCATCCTGACCTTGTGTCTGCCGCTCATCAGGCACTGGACCAGTATGGGGTGGGTGCGGGTGCATCAGCACTCGTCAGCGGCCATTCCATCCTGGTGTCCCGTCTGGAGACTGCACTGGCTTCCTGGCTTGATTTTGAGCGTGCCCTGCATTTTTCTACGGGGTACATGGCCAATATGGGCGCCATTCAAGCCATGGTGGACGGTGATGCCGATGTTTTTTCCGACGCGCTGAACCACGCGTCCCTGATCGATGGCATTCGCCTGTCCAGACCACGTTCCACCACCATTTATCCCCACTTGGGCATGGATGATCTCGAGAACGCCCTATTGCAGTCCACCGCACGGGAAAAATGGATTATTTCTGATGCCGTGTTCAGCATGGATGGTGACTTGGCCCCCCTTCCTGTTTTGGTGGACCTGTGTCATCGACATGGGGCCAGGCTGATGCTGGACGATGCTCATGGTTTTGGTGTCCTGGGCCATGAAGGCAAGGGTTCTCTGGACCATTGGGGGATCAGGGCGAGGGATTTCCCCGGTCTCTACATGGCGACGCTGGGGAAGGCGGCAGGCGTTTTCGGGGCATTTGTGGCAGGGAGTGACGAGGACATGGAATGGCTCATGCAGCGCAGCCGAACCTACATTTTCACCACTGGAACCCCTCCGGTACTGGCAGCTGCAGCTTTGGCTGCCCTGGATCATATCCGCAAGGATGAATACCGCAGAGAACACATCAGGAAGCTGGGAAAACAATTGCAATCCGGTCTGAAATCCTTGCCCTGGAAGGTGCCTGAATCAGTAACGGCCATTCACCCTGTGGTCGTGGGCGATAATGTGTCCACAATGAAACTGGCGGAAGCCCTGTGGCATCAAGGTCTGTGGGTGCCTGCCATTCGCCCTCCTACCGTACCTCCCGGTACTGCCCGCTTGCGCATCTCGTTGTCTGCGCTGCATCAGCCCGAGCAGGTGAAAGCGTTGCTTGAGGTCTTGGGGATGGTGGCTGCATGAAAAATCAAGAATGGCTGGCCAGAAGCCAGACGGCCCTGTGGCATCCGTGCACCCAGATGAAATGGCATGAACGCCACCCCCAGATCCCCATATCCCGCGCAGAAGGTTGCTGGCTGGAAGATTTTGACGGCAATCGCTACCTGGATGGCATCAGTTCCTGGTGGGTAAATCTGTTTGGCCATCGCCACCCTGGAATCGTGGCTGCCCTGAAGGAACAGTTGGACATTCTTGACCATGTGATGCTGGCCGGCCTGACCCATTCGACTGTCGTGGAATTGTCCGAGCGCTTGTCAGGATTGACACAGGGCGCACTGGGCCACTGTTTCTACGGGTCTGATGGGGCGTCAGCCACGGAAGTGGCCCTCAAGATGAGTGCCCATTACTGGAAAAACCATGGTCACCCGGCCAAGTCCGGGTTTGTGGCCTTGGCCGGGAGCTATCATGGGGAAACGCTGGGTTCCCTGGGTGTGACAGACATTCCCCTGTTCAGGGAAGCCTATGCCGATCTGATACGAGGTTGTGCAATCATCCCCGGCCCGGACGAACGGTGAGGAGAGGAGGCAGCTCAGCGATCCCTGGAGGCCCTGGCCCGGTACCTGGAACAGCATCACAACAGGACTGCCGCACTGATCATGGAGCCGCTTGTCCAGGCAGCAGCCGGCATGGTGTTTCATGCTCCCGGATTTGTGCAGCAGGCATCCCGGTTATGCCATGAATATGGAGTCCATCTGATTGCAGACGAAATTGCCGTGGGGTTTGGACGCACAGGCACTTTCTTTGCCCATGAACAGGCAGGCATCCGGCCTGATTTCTTGTGTCTGTCAAAAGGCATCACGGGAGGTTTTCTTCCTCTTTCCGTTGTGATGACCACCCATGATGTCTTTGATGCCTTCTACGACGACCAGTTGGACAGAGGCTTCCTGCATTCCCATTCCTATACGGGTAATCCATTGGCCTGTCGCGCTGCCCTGACAGTGTTGGATATTTTCAGGGATGAAAAAGTGTTGGAATCCAATCAGGTCAAGCAGGAGCAGTGGCGCCCCTTGTTTGAGTCCTTGTCCGGGCTTTCCGTGGTACGAAATCTGCGGCAACGCGGCATGATCTGGGCTTTTGACGTGGTCACGGAGCGCTCTGATTTTTCCATGGCCTTTCATCGCGCCGCCTTGGATGAGGGCCTGCTGTTGAGGCCCATCGGCCGGACTGTCTATTTCATGCCACCTTACGTGATCAATGAAGACGAATTTCGATTCATGATTGACAAGGTGCACGTGCTGCTCTCTGGAACCTTGCCATCATGAGCCTCAAGTGGTTTGTCACCGGTACGGATACCGGTGTCGGAAAATCCCTGGTTTCCGCGGCACTGCTTTGTGCCATGGCAGCGCGCGGGATGAAGGTGGCAGGCATGAAACCCGTGGCCAGTGGGGCACGTGTTGCAAATGGCGTCGTGAGCAATGAGGATGTGGATCTGCTGTTGCGATATTCCAGTTGTCCTGGTCTGGATGCCACAAGCATCAATCCCTATGTATTCACGCCCCCGGTTGCCCCTCATCTGGCAGCCCGGCAGGCAGGCATTTCCGTGCGGTTTTCCACGATTCGGCAGGCGTTGCACAGGCTGGAGTCATTGGCAGATGCTGTGGTCATTGAGGGAGCAGGCGGGCTGCTTGTACCTCTGGGTGAGGAAGGTTCCATGGCAGATCTGTGTGTGTTTTTGCAAGCGCCGATCATTCTCGTGGTTGGAGTCCGGCTGGGGTGCATCAATCATGCCCTGTTGACCGTGGAAGCGCTGCAGGCCCGGGGGCTGCACCTGACTGGGTGGGTGGCCAATTGTCTGGAAAGGCACATGCTGGAATTTTCAGGGAATATGGCCACCCTTGAAGAACGCATTGAAGCCCCCTTACTAGGCACGATTCCTTTTCAACCTGGCATATCCGTGGAAGAAGTTTCCCGGATGCTGACTCCCGTTTGCTAGAATTCCCCAGGAAAAAAGGAAAATTCATGCTGCTCTGGTTTGTCATCATCTACTGGATCATTTCTGTGGGCATCGGCCTCTGGGTGGCCCTCCGTGTCCACAATACAGCCGACTATGCGGCTGCTGGCCATAGCATGCCCATGTACGTGGTGACAGCCACTGTCTTTGCCACCTGGTTTGGTTCTGAAACGGTTCTGGGAATCCCGGCGACTTTCCTCAAGGAAGGATTGCATGGGGTGGTGGCCGACCCTTTTGGAGCCTCACTTTGTCTCGTGCTCGTGGGTCTTTTTTTTGCCATTCCCCTTTACAGAAAAAAACTGCTCACCATTGGTGACTTTTACCGGAAGCAGTATGGCCGCACCGTGGAAGTTCTGGTCACCCTCTGTATCGTCATTTCCTACCTTGGCTGGGTTTCCGCACAGATCAAGGCGCTTGGCCTGGTGTTCAACGTAGTATCTGATGGCAGTCTTTCCAAGGAATCCGGCATGTGGATCGGTGCCGGTACCGTCATGGTGTATACCTTGTTTGGCGGTATGTTGTCAGTGGCGATTACCGA
The DNA here is from genome assembly GCA_021828575.1 of Pseudomonadota bacterium. Classification (GTDB taxonomy): domain Bacteria; phylum Pseudomonadota; class Gammaproteobacteria; order Burkholderiales; family Ferrovaceae; genus JAJZEL01. The sequence continues at coordinate 1,158 of JAJZEL010000035.1, read as the reverse complement.
CTTCATCCAGATGATCATCATCATGCTGGGCATGGTCTACATAGCCTGGGACCTGAGCGGTACAGCAGGAGGAGCCACGGCCGTCATTCATCATGCGGCGGTTGAGGGCAAGTTCAGTTTCTGGCCGCAGGCCAACTGGCCTGATGCGATCGGTTTCTTCGCTGCATGGATCACCATGATGCTGGGGTCCATTCCACAGCAGGACGTCTTTCAGCGCGTGACTTCTTCCAACAACGAAAAGACCGCCAGGAATGCCTCTGTGCTGGGTGGGGTGCTGTATTTCGTGTTCGCTTTCATTCCCATGTTTCTGGCATACTCAGCCACACTCATTGATCCACAGCTCGTGGGGCGATACCTGAACACGGATTCGCAAATGATCCTGCCTGAGCTCATCCTCAATCATTCTCCTGAATTTGCCCAGGTGATGTTTTTTGGAGCCTTGCTATCCGCCATCAAGAGCTGTGCTTCTGCTACCTTGCTGGCACCCTCGGTGACATTTGCAGAGAACATCATTCGAGGCTTTTATCGCCATCTTACGGACCAGCAATTGCTCAAGATCATGCGATGGGTTGTGTTTGCCTTTACCCTGGTGGTGACTTTCATTGCCATCCGCTCCGAATTGCCCATCTTCCAGATGGTGGAAAATGCATACAAGATTACCCTGGTGGCGGCATTCGTTCCCCTGGTTTTTGGTGTTTACTGGAAACGGGCCACTCCCTTGGGTGGGCTGTTGTCCGTGGTCATGGGTGCGCTCTCGTGGATGCTGTGTGAATGGCTCACGCCTGATGCGACCCTACCACCGCAACTGGCTGGTTTAATGTTCAGTCTGTTGGGAATGGTGGGCGGATCATTGCTGACCAGGAAGTCCCAGTTAAAAACCGCATGACATTCGTTCATCCCTCACGCCTTGCACTGACTGCGTTGCTGATCCTGTTGGTGCTGTCCATGATCAGCGATCTTCGTTCAAGAAAGATTCCCAATCTTTTGCTGATGGCCGGGGCAGGCGTGTTCCTCCTGCGCGTGGCAGCCACACAACATCCTTCGTGGCGGGTCACGCTGCTTGGTGGGGGGGTGGGTCTGCGGGTTTTTTTAACGTTTCATGTCAAATCCATGAGGGGTGCTGGCGATGTCAAAGAAATGCGTATCGGGCTTTGACAT
>JAJZEL010000236.1 GCA_021828575.1 Pseudomonadota bacterium | reverse complement strand
ACATCGGATAGAGGTTGGACAGGGACCCGGTCAACCCAATAGCCATTCCAGCCATGGGAACTTGAGTCAACCCCAGGCATGCCGTTTGTTTGACAGTGAGTGGTGACAGGGGTTTCAAGACCAGAAGCCCAAGAGATTTCGAGACAAATCGTACCCCCACAAATGCCAGTGCGGCCCAACCTGCCGTCATGAGGGCATGGATATGGAGGTTGGCTCCAGCCATCACAAACAGCAGCACGAAGAATATATCCCCGGCATGCCCGAACTCGATCAGTAGCAGATCATCTTTCCTGTCCATGTTGCGCACAAGGACGCCCGTGGCCAGCAGTGTCAATAAATTTGAGCAGTTCAGCGCTGTGGATAGACCAAGAGCCACCATGATTAACCCCACCAGCAATGCGAATTGCAGGTTTTCGTTTTGGCCCAAATGTCTCGCAATGCGTATGCATAGACTGGCTAACAGAAATGCCAGCACCAGGGAAAGACCCGCCTGATAAAACGGTTGTAGAAGAATGGTCAGCCAGGACGCATGTTGGGAATAATGAACAAATGGAAGCAGTAGCGTGAAAATGAAAAAAGACAAAAAATTGTTGATTGCCACGTGGTTCAACGCACGTTCAGTGACAGGACCCTTGGCATCGAATTCTCGAGCAACCAGCAGAACCACGGCGGGAGAAGAGGAAACGCCTGCTGCAGCCACCAGCAAGGCATGCAGCAGGCTGATGTTCATCCAGACCAAAACAAGGGTGATGGCCACAAAAGACAGCAACCCCTCCGTGAGCCCGGATGCAAACAACCCCATGTTCTGGCGCAGTTGTTTTAGATCGAGCTGCAAGCCCAGCTGGAACAGGATCAAACCCAGGGCAATGTTTGTGAATATCTTTGTTCGCCCCAGCAGGTCGTCGCTCAGCATTCCTGTCATGCTTGGGCCAAGAAGGAACCCGACGACGATGAAACCGGTAATGCGCGGGAAGTACCGGGTGCGATGTGCAACTTCCCCACCGATGATTCCCGCCAACAGAATTCCGCCAAACAGGATGAAATCGTTGATGTGGATGGCTGATCGAGTCAGGTTTTGAAAATCCATACCCGCTACTGTAATACGAATACTCGATAGTTCAAATTGTGGAAAGACGCTCGACAGTATCCGGATGGCGCTCGACCAGGCAAATCAAGATCGCGGCCTGTGCGTTCGGGCTGGCCCGCCCCTGTTCCCGGTTTTCAAGCGTCCGTTCATTTGTCCGCAGATACCGGGCAAAGACGCTGCGAGACAAATGCAGCTTCTGCGCAATTCCAGCAGCTCTTCAGGCGTGATCTTTGGTGCTGGTTTCACGTCAACCATGTGCTGGCGCAAAGTAATCTTACCCTTCCGCCCAGATTCCAGAGCTTCAAAACCTTCCTTCAACTCGTCAAATAAATTGCGCTTCATTTCGTCCTCCTTGCTGCAAGCTCCTGCTCCAGCAGGCCCTTCAAAAGTTTGCGCTGCGCGGCTGTCAGATCGTCCATCTCGTCTTTGTTGTAGACCGTGAAAAGCCAGAATTGCTCGCCTTCCAGGCGGCAGTACCGGTAGAGTTATCGGAACGAGAGGTGCGCTCGCTGGCCTACCAGATGAAGATCGCCCGATTCCCAGCCTATCGAGATTTGGCCGGCTTTGAGTTTGAAGGCAGCGCGGTAGATGAAGCGCTGATTCGGACTTTACACCGCTGTGATTTCCTGGAGGCCTCACTGAACGAGGTCTTCATTGGGGGTCCTGGAACCGGCAAGACGCATCACCCGGCTCGTCAATGCCGATCTGGTGGTTTTAGATGAGTTGGGGTATCTGCCCTTCAGTCAGACCAGGGCAGCCTTATTGTTTCATCTCATCAGCAAGCTCTATGAGCATACCAGGGTGATCATCACCACCAACCTGAGCTTTGCGGAATGGGCCAGCATATTTGGTGACCCCAAGATGACAACGGCACTGCTGGATCGACTGACCCACCATTGCCATATCGTCGAGACTGGCAATGACAGCTATCGTTTCAGAAACAGTTCAACACAAGCCAAAAAGGAGAAGCGAAAACCCCCGGTTATCCACAACCTGAAACCTGAAGTAAACTAAACGGGGTGGGTCAATTTTAAATGCAAATCCCGGGTCAGATTTAAACGCAAATCAACACTGAGCATTCAGGTGTTGAATGGCTGCGTAGATGGAAATGCCAGCCAGAACATAAACAATCGAAATCAGAAAGGAATGCATTGCTGTGTCTCCAGACGACCGCATTTTCTCACTTTGGACAGATGTTGATGCGCGGGTGATCCACTTAAAAATCGCATTCCGCTGTTCAAACAACCGGAGCCAGCTTTGACGGCAGGATCACGTTATATGTAATGGTGAAGCGACGTATGCATCAAAAATTCTGTTTACTTTAGTCCATTTGTGAAATTTATAAAATAGAAAATGAGGGAAATAATAATGAGAATGTTTGTTTTTTTAATTTGTTTAGCATTAAGTTTTAACGCATTGGCACTAGGCGGATATGACAGTTTGTCTGGCGATGACAAGAAAGTAACAGATAACATTAAAAACAATTTAAGCATAAGCGAATCAGACGCATATAGAATATACAATAAATTTTTAAAAGGCTTTTTAAATTCAAAAGACTGGGAATTCAACTCTTATGATAATGAATCACTGGATTCATCAAAAGTAGGGAAGTCTGCAAACAAAACAGCATTTTTTAATTTTGTAACCGATAATAGATATATTAATTTGACATTTATTAAGTTCCCAGATGAAAAGCAAGTTCTAATTCAATCAATTGAAACTCTGCCCAGAAGTAGTGAGGATGCAATAGAAAAATACAATTCGTTAAAGGCAGATTCTGCATGGATAGTTGGAGCAGATAAACCCAATTTTTCAATCTTTTCTCAAAAAAATACCAGCAGCAAAGTAAAAATTCTCATTAATTCAGGGGTAGGTGCAATTCAATATGTCGACTTCTTTACTCTTGATTTGAAGAATTAGTAGGCGATTTCAAGCACCAAATGAAAATAGTGAAGAGTATGCACAAATCACAGTCGCTCGCCAGGAAGCCTATGAGCTGCTGTAGCTGCCCTAACATCCCAATGCTGAAGGAACCGGCAAAACGGGTACGCTGGATTACCCGCGACCAGACAGAAGTTTTGATAGGCCTGCTACCAGACCATCAGCAACCGATGATGCGATTTGCTTTGGAAACCGGATTGCGACGAAGCAATGTAACGCATTTGGAATGGTCGCAGGTGAATCCAGAACGCCGTATGGCTTGGATTCATCCTGATCAGACCAAGGCAGAAAAGGCTATCGGCGTCCCGTTGTCGAATGAAGCAGTCGTTATCCTTCGTGGGCAAGTTGGAAAGCACTCATTATGGGTCTTTCCATACCGTGGTAAACCCGTGACGCAGACAGCAACCAAAGCGTGGCGGGAAGCAGTCAGGGCAGCTGGAATAGCCTCTGGTTTTTTCGGTGGCACGATCTTCGGCATACCTGGGCAAGCTGGCACGCCCAGGACGGCACGCCATTGAACGTGTTGCAGGAGCTTGGCGGTTGGGCTTCAGCAGAGATGGTGCAGCGTTATGCCCACCTCTCCACGGAGCATCTGGCAGCGTGGGTGAACCGTCGCACCGTGCTTCGGGCCATCGAAAACCGTGACGATTTCCCTACGGAAATAAAAAAGGCCACCGAAGTGGTGGCCTAAGTCCTTGATATATGGCGCGCCCGGCAGGATTCGAACCCACGACCCCTTGGTTCGTAGCCAAGTACTCTATCCAACTGAGCTACGGGCGCATCCTTCCATTATAACAGGTATGAGCTTAGGGCGTAATCCGGACTGGCAACCCCATTTGTACGATGCGTTTGCCCAGAGCCTCGAGCCATTCCAGGGGTAACGACCCGATCCGGTGGGCATCGGGTTGCAGGGACGGACGTGCCAGGCTGTATAGCAAGACACCGCGCAAGGGGGTTCCCTGTTCGAGGGCGGCGGCCATGAGGTCGAGGTAGGCCTGGACCTCAGGATCGGAAGGGGGCTTGCCATCCCATGAGGTCATGCAGGTTTGGACCCAGGTGGGGCAGTGGGCGGCAGCTGCCGACAGGCGACGCAGAATCATGGCAGGGTTCAGATGAATGCGGTTGATGTGCCACACATCCTCCTCTCTGCCTCTGTCCAGCTTGAACCAGACTTCACCATTGGCGCCTGACATGAGTGTCATGGCACGTTGCACAGTGGGTTCCAGCGCGTGACTTCCGTTGGTGATGAGCACCAGCTTGATTTTTCCGGTCAGGTGGTGAATCTTCAAGGCTTCGATGACTGCACGCACCGCTTCCTCGAATTGGGGGGAGCTGGTGGGTTCGCCGTTGCCGGAAAAGGCAATGTCCTGAAATGTCCGCAAGGGTTCCGGTACGTGTTTTTGCAGAAAATCGCCTTGTAGGAGGGCGTTCAGCATGAGGGATAGCTCATCTTTAAGGACTTCCATGCGGATGTCTGGCGCGTTTCCGCGCTTCAGTTGGGGCACCTGACAGTACACGCAGGCCCAATTGCAGGCGTTGTTGGTGTTCAGGTTGATCCCTACCGAGACCCCGCCCGCCCTGCGTGAGACCACCGGATAAACGTGGGTCAGCCCCATGACGTCCCGGTTATGGTCCTGAAACGTGAGCTGGGATGCAGGATCAGGGGGATTTGAGGTAGAATTCGTCGCTTTGCCGTTCATGTTTGTCTGGTTCCCATCATGGCATTGATTGTACAAAAATACGGTGGCACATCGGTGGCCAATCCGGAACGCATCCGGAAAGTGGCGGAACGGGTGGCGCGTTTTCGTGCGCAGGGGCATGACCTGGTCGTTGTAGTTTCCGCCATGAGTGGTGAAACGGACAAGCTGATCAAGCTGGCGCGCGAGGTGCAACCTGTTCCTGATCCGCGCGAACTGGATGTGTTGGTGTCCACCGGGGAGCAGGCGACCATTGCCCTGTTGAGCATGGCGCTGATCCAGATGGGCATTCCGGCACGCAGCTATACGGGGGCGCAGGTGCGAATCCTGACGGACGGAGCCCATACCAAGGCACGCATACTGAGCATTGACGAACAGCGCATGCGCACTGACCTGTCGGCCGGGCGTGTGGTGGTAGTGGCTGGTTTCCAGGGGGTGACCGAACAGGGGGACATCACCACCTTGGGTCGTGGGGGTTCCGACACCACTGGCGTGGCCCTGGCGGCCGCTCTGGGGGCCGATGAATGCCAGATCTACACGGACGTGGATGGGGTGTATACCACCGACCCTCGCATCGTTCCCGAGGCACGTCGCCTGGACACCATTACCTTCGAGGAAATGCTGGAAATGGCCAGCCTTGGCTCCAAGGTTCTGCAGATCCGTTCGGTGGAGTTCGCAGGAAAATACAAGGTCAAGCTGCGCGTGCTCTCCAGCTTTGAAGACAAGAACGACGGCACGTTGATCACCTTTGAGGATAATCCTTCCATGGAACAGCCCATCATTTCCGGCATTGCATTCAACCGTGACGAGGCCAAGCTGTCCCTGCTCGGCGTGCCCGACCGGCCCGGCATTGCTTTCTCCATTCTGGATCCCGTGGGTCAGGCTCATGTGGACGTGGACATGATCATCCAGAACATCGGTGTGGATGGTTCCACGGACTTTTCCTTCACGGTGCATCGCAACGAGTATCAGAAGACCCTGGACCTCCTGAACAATACCATCAAGCCCCAGTGTGGTGCCCGGGAAGTGCGGGGCGACAACCACATCTGCAAGGTGTCGCTGGTGGGGGTGGGCATGCGCTCGCACGCTGGCGTGGCTAGCCTCATGTTCAAGACCCTGTTCGAGGAAGGCATCAATATCCAGATGATTTCCACGTCCGAAATCAAGATTTCTGTCGTCATTGACGAAAAATACATGGAGCTTGCCGTCCGGGCCCTGCACAAAGCTTTTGGACTGGATGGCGCAACATCGCCGACTAAGGGATAATAGCGGTCCCCGGACATAGCGTTTCTGTTGTTCAGACCGGAGAGATGGCCGAGAGGTCGAAGGCACTCCCCTGCTAAGGGAGCATAGGATCAAAAGTTCTATCGAGGGTTCGAATCCCTCTCTCTCCGCCAATGAAGTGTCCAGAGGCACCCAGTTGCAGCCAGACATTGACCGCGGTAACAAAAACTTTCTGGGTTTAGGCCGATGGAAATAAAGTACTGACGCCTGCGGTACTGGATCGACAACAAAGAAAATCGATCTCTCGTCGCCCCGCAAGCTCTGCCTGCTGAGCCAGCACGATTCGATCACCGGGCCTGCTGCTCAGAGGATGTCAGCCAAGAAGCCTTGCTTCAAGGTGGTTTCCAAAAGAACCAACTAATATGTTGGCTTCTTTCAGGGACATGTGGGAATTCCTGATGTGTCAGTCATTCAAACAGAATGGCTTCGAGTCTGGCCAAGGCTTCATCAACGATGCATTGCGGCACCGTTTCCTTGAGGCGCACGTTCCGCGCCCGCCAGTCCAGTGACTTCAATGGTGGCAATGCACAGCGCCCTGGGTGTCGGTGCCAGTGCCCGTTAGCGTGACCACCGTCCCATAGGTACGGGCAGCGGCAGCAGCCCCCTGAGAAA
>JAJZEL010000159.1 GCA_021828575.1 Pseudomonadota bacterium | reverse complement strand
GAGGGGGCCGGGGGGGGGCATGCGCCTGACATCATCAGGGCGGTGGGTCTGAAGAACGTGCTGCCTTCATCCACAAATCCGACAAGGCCTTATACGGTCAACACGATCGACGAGCATTTGGACATGCTGATGGTTTGCCATCATCTGGACGCGGCCATAGAAGAAGACGTGGCATTTGCAGAATCCAGGATTCGACGGGAGACCATTGCCGCAGAGGACATTTTGCAGGACATGGGGGCCATTTCCATGATGTCATCGGATTCCCAGGCCATGGGAAGGGTGGGCGAAGTGATCATCCGCACATGGCAGACAGCCCACAAAATGAAATGCCAGCGGGGGCAATTGCGACAGGACTCTGCTCGTCACGACAATTTTCGTGTCAAGAGATACCTGGCAAAGTACACCATCAACCCGGCCATTACCCATGGCATCAGCCATGAAGTGGGCTCCGTCGAAGTGGACAAGCTGGCGGATCTGGTGATCTGGAGGCCTGCATTTTTTGGGGTGAAACCTTCTATCGTCATCAAAGGGGGCATGATTGCCCATGCCTTGATGGGTGATCCCAACGCTTCCATTCCCACCCCGCAGCCCGTGCATGGACGACCCATGTTTGGCGCTTTTGGTTTGACTTCGAGGAATTCGGTGACTTTTGTTTCGCAAGCCTCGTTGGCCAACGTTGCCGTGCAAAACCTGGGCTTGAAAAAACCGTTGATCGCAGTCAGCAATACCCGTCACTTGCAGAAATCGGACATGGTGTACAACGGGGCGTTACCCAGGATGCGGGTCGATCCTGAAACGTATGAGGTGTTTGCGGATGAAAAGCGGCTGGCGTGTGAGCCATCGACCATCGTGCCGATGGCCCAGCGCTATTTTCTTTTTTGAGGTGTCTCCATGGTCGTGGTTGAACAGATCGCAGGCATCAAGGCGTCAGCCACCGAGTCCTTGACCCTCGCTTTCGAGTTTCGTTGCAAAAACCGTCTGCATGCCCGGTTGGATTCTGGTGAGGAAATCGGACTGTTTCTCAAGCGGGGCACCGTGCTTCGAGGTGGCGACCATCTCCTGGCCAATGACGGCCGGGTCATTGTCGTCAAGGCTGCATTGGAAGCGGTGATGACGGCGTATTCGGCAGAACCGCTGCACTTGATTCAAGCCGCTTATCACCTGGGAAACCGTCACGTGGCGCTTGAAGTGAAACCCGGATGGCTGAGGTTTTCGCGCGATCATGTCCTGGCGGATATGGTTCGTGGTCTCGGTCTGGAAGTGGAGGAACTGATGGCCCCGTTCGAGCCTGAATCAGGGGCTTATGGAAAACAGGCAGGACATGCTCATGGACACGGTTTCGACAGCATCGGTCGTGGCGCCAGAATACACGACATGCTCCCCCGATAGGTCGATCGCATCGTTGCGGTTGTTGCAGTTGTCGAGTCCTGCCTTGCCCGTGGGGGCTTACAGTTATTCGCAGGGACTGGAATGGATGGTCGAACAAGGTGTGCTGGTTGATGTGGCGAGTGTTTCCCGGTGGGTCGGGGATGTGTTGAGGGAAAGCATGGCACATGGCGAGGCGATCTATCTGGTTCATATGCTGAGGGCCTGGCGCAGGGAAGAGCCCCTGCAGGCACTGCAATACGATGAGGTGTTCACGGCAAGCCGGGACACGGCAGAGTTACGTGCAGAAACGTTGCAAATGGGGTTTTCCATGAGGCAGTTGATGAAACAGATGAGAATTGATATTCCGGAAGAACTGAACCAGTCAACATCGGTCACTTTCCCGTGTGCCTGGAGCTATCTGGCGCATCACTGGGGGTTGTCCGATCAGGAGGCTGTCATCGGATACCTATGGTCATGGCTGGAAAATCAGGTCATGGCTGCCGTGAAATGTGTTCCGCTGGGTCAAAGTGAAGGGCAGAGGTTGCTCCTTGAGCTGTCTTGCCACATTGACCATCATCTCGACGCCATCCTGCATTCTTCCATAGAGGATGCGGTGAATTCATTGCCGGGGTATGCCTTGGCTTCCTGTTTTCATGAAACACAGTACACCCGGTTATTTCGATCATGATGACGCAACGTTCACCCCTTCTAGTGGGAATTGGCGGACCGGTAGGGTCGGGAAAAACGGCCTTGACCCTTGAGCTCTGCATTGCCATGCGGGAAAGATATCAGGTGGCAGCCATTACCAACGACATTTATACAGAAGAAGATGCGCAATTCCTGGTGCGGCATGCGGCCTTGAGTCCGGATCGGATCATCGGTGTCGAGACGGGCGGATGCCCACATACCGCCATTCGCGAAGATGCCAGCATCAATCTGGAAGCCATTGATCGGCTGAATAGAAGGTTCCCTGACCTCGACGTGATTTTTGTGGAAAGTGGCGGGGATAATCTGGCAGCCACCTTCAGTCCGGAACTGTCTGATTTGACGTTGTACGTGATCGATGTGGCGGCTGGGGACAAAATCCCCCGCAAGGGAGGGCCGGGGATCACAAAATCCGATTTGTTGATCATCAACAAGATCGATCTTGCGCCCCACGTTGGCGCCTCTCTGGAGGTGATGGAGCGCGATGCAAGGTGCATGCGTGCGGAACGGCCTTTCCTGTTCAGCAACATGAAAACCCGCCAGGGGTTGACGGACATCATCCGGTTTATTGAACGTTCCGGCATGCTATGAACGAGTTTTCCGCCCAGGACGTTTTTAGCGTCAGGAGAGACTACAACACTTGGGTCGCCACAGAAAGCCTGGAGGACTATGCCCTGCGCTATGCCCCTGAAAGCTTCAGAAAGTGGAGCATTGCAGAGGTTGCCAATACTGCCTTCAGTACGTCCTCGTTCATGGTGCTTGAGGCCATTGGTGCCACATTGCTCATTCATTCAGGGTTCATCAATTCTGTTTACGCCATTATTTTCTCGTCGATCGTCCTGTTTGTAGTCAGCTTGCCCATCAGTTACTACTCTGCCCGGTACAACCTTGACATGGATCTGCTGACCCGGGGGGCAGGTTTTGGCTACCTGGGATCGACCATCACTTCGCTGATATATGCCGCCTTCACTTTTATCTTCTTTGCATTTGAAGCGGCAATCATGGCTTTTGCGTTGCATCTGGCGTTTGGTATTTCCTTGTCCTGGGCCTACATTCTGTGTGCCGTCGTCGTCATCCCTGTGGTGACGCGGGGAATTACGGCGATCAGCCGTTTTCAAAGCATCACCCAGCCTGTCTGGCTCTTTTTGCTGGTCCTGCCTTATGTTTATTTGCTGGGCTCCAATTACACCCTGTTTCATGATATCTGGCGCTTTACTGGAATCGATGGGGAAGGTGGTGGTTTTGATGCAAAAACATTTTGCATCGCCTTGACGGTGCTGTTACCCCTTCTGGCGCAGTTGGGTGAGCAGGCTGATTATTTGCGTTTCATGCCAGCAATGACGCCGAAGAATCGTCTGTCGTGGCGTGTGGGTGTTTTGGTCGGTGGCTCCGGCTGGGTAGTGTTGAGCTCGGCGAAAATCCTGGGAGGGATGATTCTGGCCTACGTGGCTTTGAGGATGGGGTACGCGCTCAATGAGACTTTGAATCCCAATGCCCTTTATTTCATCGCGTATCAATACGTCTTTTCTAATTACTGGATCATCCTGATTTTTTCTTCGCTGCTGATTGTCCTGTCACAACTGAAAATCAATGTGACCAACTCATATGCGGGATCGCTGGCCTGGTCCAACTTTTTTTCCAGACTGACCCATAGCCATCCCGGGCGGGTGGTTTGGGTCATTTTCAACATTGCCATTGCCCTGTTGTTGATGGAGTTTAACCTGCTGCAGGTCATGGATCGTGTTCTTGGCCTGTTTTCCAACATCGCGGTGCCCTGGATCATGACGGTTTTCGCGGACCTGGTGATCAACAAGCCCGTCGGATGGTCACCAAAATACGTGGAATTCAAGCGGGCCTATCTGTATGACATCAACCCGGTGGGTTTTCTGACGGTTACGGTCACCGCCTCTGTTGCCATTCTCATGTATCTCGGGGTTTTTGGGGCGGCTGTACAGCCGTATGCCATTCTGGTGTCGTTGTCGCTACCTCTTGTGCTTTCCCCGTTCATCGCTTATTGCACCCAGGGAAAATTTTACATTGCACGGGCTCCCGATTTTTTGGGAGAAGGGGTGACAAGCCATACCTGCGTTGTGTGCGGCAATCTTTTCGAACGGCAGGATGTGGCATTTTGCCCAGCCTACCAGGGAAAAATATGTTCGTTATGTTGCACATTGGATGTGCGGTGTCAGGACCAATGCAAACCCTCTGCAAAAATTTCTGCGCAAATGATGGAGTGGAGTGGCCTGCTGTTTCCTTCCAGCCTGGTGAATTATCTCCGGGCAGGTCTTGGGCACTATATCGTCCTGTTGCTGTCTTTCTCGTCAATCCTGATCGCTCTTCTTGGCCTGCTCTACTACCAGGAAATCTATGCGAGCAACATCAATGATGAACTGATCAAGCACATACGCAGCATTTACAGTCGACTTTTTTCAGGGCTTCTGGTGATTTCCGGAGTGGTGGCCTGGTGGCTCGTCCTGGTCAGCAAGAGTCGGCAGGTGGCGCTGATGGAGGCAAAATCCCAGACGAATCTGTTGATACAGGAAATCAATTCCCACAAAAAAACAGACCAGCTTCTGCAAAGCGCCAAGGTGAGGGCGGACATGGCCAACCTGGCAAAAAGCCGATACATCATGTCGGTGAGCCATGAGTTGCGTACGCCTCTGAACAGTATTCTTGGTTACGCCCAAATCATGGATGGAGATCCAGGCATTCCGGAGCACCGAAGGCAGGCTGTCAGTGTGATACGCCGAAGCGGAGATCATCTGCTGTCACTGATAGAAGGAACGTTGGACATTGCCCGGATAGAAAGTGGAAAACTGAAGCTGGACATCAAACCGTTTCCCTTTCGGGAGCTCGTTCAGCAAATTGTGAGCATGTTCAAGTTGCAGGCTCAAAGCAAAGGGATTGAATTCCGGTATCAGGTGCTGTCTGATCTGCCTGCAACCGTTCGCGGAGACAGCGGGCGATTAAGGCAGATATTGATTAATATCGTCGGGAATGCAATCAAATTCACCAAGGAAGGTCAGGTCGTTCTGAGGATCAAATATCAGAATGAAATTGCAACGATGGAAATAGAAGACACCGGGCCGGGAATTTCCACGTCGGACCTGACAAGGGTTTTTGAACCTTTTGTCCGAGGATCCAACCTGTCTTCCGATGTTGCCGGTGGCACAGGGCTCGGACTCACCATCTCGAAAATGCTGATTGACCTCATGGGTGGAGACATCATGGCCCACAGCGTCGAAGGTGAGGGAACCGTATTCAAACTGCGCCTTTTTTTGCCACACGTCATCGGTCAGGCAGTGGTTTCGAAATACGAACACAGGATCAGTCTGGGATATCAGGGTCAGCGTCGCAGAATTTTCATCGTGGACAATGAATCCATTGATCGCAATGTTCTGTCCAGTTTTTTGGCGCCTCTCGGTTTTGAGGTGTTTGAGGCCAGCAGTGGCAAGGAATGTCTGGAACGCCTCGACGCCATCCAGCCCGACCTTATCATGATGGACTTGGCCATGCCAGGTATTGACGGATGGGAAACGATCCGTCGCATTCGTCAGACCAGTCACAGCAGGGTGCCAGTGCTTGTGGTGTCTGCCAATGCTTTTGAGAAAAATTCCGACAATGATGTCGGTGTCACGGCGGATCGGTTCATCACCAAGCCGGTCAATATTTGTGAATTACAGGAATGTATCGGGCGAAGCCTGTCCCTGACATGGATTTTTCATGATGCGCCGGTGAATCCTCCTCTCATTCAGGATGGTCCCCTGATTTATCCGCCAGTGGAGTGGATTGATGAATTACGACAGTATGTGGAAGCAGGATATCTCAAGGGCATCCTTCAGACTCTGGATCGCTTGAATGAAAGTGATGGCATTTATCGGAAGTTTTCTGACACCGCAAGACGTTTGGCAGGAACGTTCCTGTTTTCGGAGTTGAGGTTTTTGTTGAACCGGGCTTCCGAGGCGGATACGTCATGAAACTCACATCAACCCGAGAAGTGGTTTTGGTGGTGGACGACACCCCGGAAAATCTTGCCTTTTTGCATGATGCGCTGGATGAAGCGGGGTATAAGGTACTGGTGGCAACCAGTGGTGAATCTGCACTTCAGTTGATTCAGCGAAATCATCCGGACATCATCCTGCTCGACGCCCTGATGCCAGGGATTGACGGGTTTCAGGTGGCCCAGCATCTGAAAAACGATGTGTCCACACAGGGTATTCCCATCATTTTTCTGACTGGACTTGCTGACACGGAAAACGTGCTCAACGCTTTTTCTTCTGGCGTCGTTGATTATGTGATCAAGCCTGTCAAGCCGCAGGAAGTGCTTGCGCGTATTGCGGCTCATCTGTCGAGGGCGCGCCATGTTCACCAGGCGTATGGGGCCTTGGATCATCTGGACCAGGCCAGCCTCACCGTGAACCCCGCCCTGGGAAAGATCCTGTGGGCCACCCCGCAAGGAATGGAGTTGATCAGCAAATATTTTGGAACCGATCTGGAACCGATACTCCATCCCGAGTTTTTGCGCTGGCTGCGGCATGCCCTCCAGGCGGTCATGGAGGGCCGTGACGCCCCGGTGATGAAGGAGGTCAAAGGCGCCCGTCTGCTGGGCCGTATCCAGAAACCGGATGACGGGAACGAAGTGCT
>JAJZEL010000110.1 GCA_021828575.1 Pseudomonadota bacterium | reverse complement strand
AGACCATGACAGGACACCTCGTGTCCCATGGGAAAAAGGCGGTCAAACAAAACAGACTTGGCTGCATCAGGCAAGGCCTGCCTCCTGCAAAAACCGGTTGAACTCTTCCGAAGTCATGAGCGCCACCTGACGTCCGACACCCAGACCATTCCAGATGACCTGAGCATCCCTGACTCCTTCATAGTCGCGACGCCTTGCAGACAACCGGGCCTGTTCCCGTTCCAGCCCTTCTTCCGACCAGGCCTCATGGCACTGCGGATCCGTAAAACGGGTATGGGTCGTGACTGCCTCCCGAAAAGCCGCCACATCATCTTCCACCAGTTGTTGGGCTTCTCCCAATGCCCGGCGAATCTTGCCTCCGGTGACACGCCATACCAAAGCACGATCACGTGAATCGAATTCCTCCACACCCTTAACAGTCTCGATGACTTCAGGCCCGGACAATCCCAGCCGGCCTTCTTCCGACATCACCACCACATCACACAGGCGCGTCACGATACCCATGCCACCAAAAGCACCGCAGGTACCCCCCACCAGCGCAAACACCGGCACTCCTGCTTCCTGAACCAGAAACAAGGCCCTCATGATTTCGGAAATGGCCAACAATCCGGCATTGGCCTCATGCAACCGAACACCTCCGGAATCCACCAGCATCAGCACTGCGCGAGGTTTTTCACGAGCAGCCCGCATCAGGGCACCCCTCACTTTTGCGCCATGAATTTCGCCTACCGCACCCCCGTTGAACACACCTTCCTGAGCCACCACAATCACCGACTCACCATGGAGCCGACCGGCTCCGATCACCACTCCATCATCAAAAGCCACGGGGGCTCCCAATGCGGCCAGATGGGGACTGGTGAGTCTTTGCTCCGGACCCAGCCATTCCATGAAACTGCCCGGATCCAGCAAATGCGCGACCCTCTGGCGTGCCGTGGCTTCACGAAAACTGCACCGTCTCTGCATCATGATCCGCTGTCCAGCGAATGAAAGGCCTGAACCAGGCGCAAGTGAACGACGGCCGGTGTGGCTCCTGCATCATGAATGGAAAACTTCAGACCGCCCACCGGGTACCGGGTTACAAAATCTTCAAGCACGGCCTGCCAGACTGGGGCAAAGCCATGGGCCGAGGTGTCCACTTCAAAGTCGCAAAGGGTCTTGTCCGACCCTGATTCCACCAGGACTTCCAGGTTTCCAGAAGCCACCACACCAAAAAGCGCCGGATGTTCCATCCGTGCACAGGAGCCTCTGGAACAAAGGGAAAATCGCAAGGACTCCATGGCACTCACCAATTCCTGAACTGTTTGGGGGGCTGGTACAAGCCGCCGGAAAGCCGAACCAGATCCTTGACGGAACGCGCGGCCAGCAAATCGCGCGTAGCCTGCCGCACGTCAATGCCCAAATCTTCCGGACGACGAATGATGCCCCTGTCCCGAAGGTTTTCCACCGCACGATGATCACGGGCACACCCCACAGGAGTGAAGCCAGCCACTCCACGAATGGCCTGGGCACGCTCTTCCAGAGTGCGGCACAGCAGGAGGTTGGCGATGCCCTCTTCCGTCACCACATGACTCACATCGTCACCATAAATCATGACGGGGGGCAGTGCCATGCCCATGTCATCCCGGAGTTGCCAGGCATCCAGCCGTTCCACGAAGGCGGGCTGTCCCGGCGAATGCCAGGTCTCCAGGGTTTGCACCACCAGCTTCCGGCCCTGGATCATGTGTTCCGAAGCCGCATCCCGTTCACGCCCCGCCTTCAGCCATGGCGCACTGGCATGACGACGACCCCGCGCATCCGACCCCATGTTGGGCGCACCGCCAAACCCCGTAATTCGCCCCAGAGTGGCCGTCGAGCTGTTGCCTTGCAGGTCCATCTGCAGGGTGGAGCCAATGAACATGTCACAAGCGTACAGTCCCGCCACCTGGCAAAAGGCACGGTTTGAACGCAGGCTACCATCGTGGCCCGTAAAAAACACATCCGGGCGTGCAGCCACGTAAGCCTCCATGCCCACTTCCGAACCAAAGGAATGGACACTTTCCACAAAGCCCGATTCAATGGCAGGAATCAGTGTGGGATGCGGGTTCAAGGCCCAGTGCCGTGCCACCCGGCCCTTCAGTCCCAGCGCTTCACCGTAGGTAGGCAACAGGAGTTCAATGGCGGCCGTGTCGTAACCAATGCCATGGTTGAGCCGTTCCACCCCGTATTCTGCATAGATACCCCGTAGCGCCATCATGGCCATCAGCACCTGGATTTCAGTGATGTGTGCCGGATCCCGGGTAAACAAGGGTTCCACATGACAGGGAGAGGGTGCCAGTACGTGAAAATCCACCCAGTCGGCAGGAATGTCCACACGCGGCAACTGTTCCAGCCGTTCGTTGACCTGCGCCAGCACGACGCCATTCCTGAAAGCTGTGGCCTCGACGATCACCGGGGTGTCTTCCGTATTGGGACCCAGATACAGATTGCCTGAGGCGTCCACCGCCTGCGCAGCAATGAGACAGACATCCGGCGTCAGGTCCATGAAATAGCGACCGAACAGCTCCAGATAAGTGTGAATGGCCCCGATTTCGATCTGCCTTGCCTGGACAAGACGCGCAAGCCGCCGTGACTGTGGCCCGGAAAAGGAAAAATCCAGCCGACGTGCAATGCCCCTTTCGAAAAGGTCCATATGTTCAGGCAATGCCAGAACGGATTGCACCAGGTGCAGATCATGCACCTGACCGGGAGAACAGGCACAGAGGGCCGTTGCCAGAAAATCGGCCTGCTTCTGGTTATTGCCTTCCAGGCAGACCCGGTCACCCGGTTCCAGTAGCGCTTCCAGCAATGGCACCAACCGGGACGGGCTGACTTCCTTGCCACGCGTGAACGGTATCGCCCGGGTCAGCCGTTCCTGGCGCGCCAGTTTTCGTGTGTTCCAAGCCCTGTGCCCATCTGCATTCACGGATGCCCTCCCATCAACCGGTCAGGCAACCAGGTCACCCAATGGGGAAATACCATCAGCAGCATCAGGACCAGCATCATCAAGCCCACGAACGGCACTACGCCCCGCACGATGGTGCCCAGAGGAATATCAGGTGCCACATTGCGTATCACAAAAATATTGAGGCCCACAGGCGGATGAATGAGCCCCATCTCCATGACGATGGTCATCAGGACGCCAAACCAGATCAGATCAAAACCCGCTGCCTTCAATGGAGGCAGGACGATGGGAGCCGTCATCAGGATGATGGACACCGGAGGAAGGAAAAAACCCAGGACCACGACGAAAGCCAGAACCGTCAGCAACAGCATCCATTTGGATAAACCCAGGCCCACGATCCACTGGGCTGCGTCCTGACTGATCTGAAGATAACTCATGACATAGGAATACAGGAGCGACATGCCGACGATGAACATGAGCATGGTGGACTCCTTGAGCGTGGAAGCCAGAATGGGCGACAATTGACTGGGACGCCATGCCCGGTAAACAATGATCACCAGCAACAGTGCCAACACTCCTCCCAGACCCGCCGTTTCAGAGGGAGTGGCCAGCCCTCCGTAGAGAGCTGCCATCACGCCCAGCAGCAGAATCACGAACGGAAGCACCCGTGGCAACAAGCGGCATTTCTCTCGCCAGGACAAGCGTGAACTCTTGTCTTCAGGGGCTTCCACCTGCCCTTGCCGCTGCCTCTCTTCCCGACGATGGTTCCAGGCTGCATACATCGCAAAAAACAGCACCAGCAACAGACCGGGAACTACGGCCGCCAGGAACAGCCGACCCAGCGACACTTCTGCAGCCACGGAATAAAGGATCATGGTGATGGAGGGTGGTAACAGGATGCCCAGGGTTCCTCCAGCCGCAATCAGGCCTGCCGCAAAGCCAGAGGAATACCCGCGGTTTCTCATTTCGGGAATGCCCGCGCTGCCAATGGCCGAACAGGTGGCTGGACTCGAACCGGCCATGGCGGCAAACAGTCCACAGGCCAGCACATTGGCAATGCCCAGCCCTCCAGGAATCCGACCCATCCAGGCATGGATGGCGGAATAGAGATCAGAGCCGGCCCGGGATTTTCCGATGGCGGCTCCTTTCAGGATGAACAGCGGAATGGACAGCAAGGTGATACTGGACATTTCCTGATAGACATTCTGGGTCACCGTATCCAGTGCCGACAAGGGCATGAAGAAATACATGAACGCCACGGCCACGGCACCCAGCGCGAAGGCAATGGGCATGCCGGTCAACATGAGGGTCAGGGTACCCAGGGCATACAGGACCCCTACCCAACCAGTGCTCATGATTGTCTCCCCGAGAATGATGGTATTGACAGGACTTGCATCAGCAACTGGACGGAAAGCAGTGTCATGCCCACGGCCATGAGCCCATAGGGAATCCAGAGGGGTGGGGCCCAGGTGGAATCCGTGGTCATGCCCTCTGACCAGGCTTCATTGAGCAGCGTCCAGGACTTCCAGCAAAAGAATGTGCAGAACAGCAAGGAGAGCAGGTCACAGAACCATATCCTCCACCGATTGGCATGGTCCGTGAGATAGCCAGCCAGCGCATCAATGGACACATGGCCCCGCTGGGCCTGGACCGAAGCCCCACTGAGAAACACGGCACCCACCAGTAAAAACGTGGTCATCTCGTCCTGCCAGTCGGTGGGTTCGCGAAACAGGTAGCGCATCAGCACACCGTAGGTCAGCACCAGACAGGCCACCACCACAGCCAGCATGGACCAAAAGGCCACGAAACGGTTGATGAACCCCAAAAGGCGATTTGCATGCAGAAGAAACCCCGGCTGCCCGGCGACTTCTGGCAGCCCGGTATCCGTCTTGCCGGGCATCACAAAGACCTTTCCACCGCCTTCATGATGGCAGCACAGGAGGCATTGCGGGCTGCGTAATCCTTCCATGCCGTGCGCCGGGCAATGTCCTGCCAGCGCCGAACCGTGGCCTCCGACAGATCATGCGCCTGGCCACCCGCCTTGATATAAACCTGCGCCACCTTCTCGTCATCCGCCTTGCATGAATCCAGGGCAAACTTTTCCATATCAGCCCCTACTGCCATAACGAGCTGTTGTTCATCGTGGCCCAGCCGGTCATACACGGTACGTGAAATCATCAGGGGTTCGAACATGAACCAGTAGGCGTGACCACGACCCGTGGTCAGTTGTCTGGCCACTTCCTCCAGTCTGAAGGAAATCAGGCTGGTGCTGGAGGTCATGGCAGCATCCAGCGCTCCGGTCTGCACGGCTGCATAAATTTCATTGGAAGGCAGATTCAGTACTGCTGCTCCGGCCGCCTTCAGCACCGTATCCATTTCACGCCCGCCCCCGCGAACTTTCATGCCTTTTGCATCCTCAGGCTCTACCAGAGGTTTTTCCCGGCTGGCCACCCCCCCTGCCTGCCAGATCCAACTCATCAGCAACACACCTTTTGAGGCCAACACGTTTTCCAACAACTTGCCAGCCTCCGAATTTCTGAAGGCTGTGCCTTGTGCATAGCTGGTGACGACACCCGGCATCAGACCAATGTTGGTTTCGGGCACTTCGCCGCCGGCGTAATTGAGGGGCACCAGAGACATGTCGAGCGCACCCTTGCGCATGGCATCGAATTGCGCATTGGTTTTCATCAACGATGAGTCCGGATAGACCACGGCCTTGAGGGCACCATGACTTCGCCGATCCAGTTCCTGGGCAAAGCGCCGACACAACCGGTCCCTGAAATCCCCTTCTGTCAGGCTACCTCCAGGAAACTGGTGCGATATGCGCAACTCCGTGGCTGCCCAAGCCTCCGGCACACTTCCCAAAGCACCGATGACGGGTGCGCTTGCAAGTGCCTGCAACATGCGACGGCGATTTTCGTTCATGATGGTACCCTCCTGTTGCAACAGAGATTACCATCGCTGTATTCTTTTTAAAAGTTCTTGTATACAAGATGAATACCCTTTCCCCACCATCCCCCTCACCGCATGTGCCACTGTCTCACCAGCTGGCGGAAACCATCGAGGAAGACATCGTGACCCAGCGCCTGCCTCCCGGTAGCAAGCTGGATGAAGTGATGCTTGCCAATCGCTTCCAGGTGTCCAGAACGCCCATTCGCGAGGCCCTGATCCAGCTGGCCAGCGGAGGATTCGTGGAGCTGAGGCCCAGACGGGGGGCCATCGTGACCCGTGCTGACCCGCACCGGTTACTGGAAATGTTTGAGGTGATGGCTGAGCTGGAAGCCTATTGCGGGCGTCTGGCAGCGCGTCGGGCCAACTCCGGGGAGCGGCAGGCATTGCTGACAGCCCACGTGGCCTGTGAAGCCGCTTCCCACGCCGGAGATCCCGACCGGTACTTTTACCTGAACGAACACTTTCATCAGACGTTGTACAAGCTATCGCACAACAGTTTTCTTGAAGAACAGGCCCGCCAGTTGCAAAAGCGGCTCAGGCCCTACCGTCGCCTGCAACTGCGGGTAAGACGCCGAACAGAACAGTCATATCAGGAACACCAGTCCATCGTGGAAGCCATCGTTTCCGGGAATGAAGACATGGCTGCCCAGGCCATTCGGGCACATATCCGCATTCAGGGAGAGCGATTTGCCGACCTCATGGCTTCCTTGCAAGGGGGCTAGAAAAGAAAAAACCACAGCCTTGAAAGGGGCTGTGGTTTTTGGTTCCCGGTGAAGGGAAGATAGGGAGTCTGGCGGTGACCTACTTTCGCATGGGAATCCACACTATCATCGGCGCTGTTCTGTTTCACGGCCCTGTTCG
>JAJZEL010000198.1 GCA_021828575.1 Pseudomonadota bacterium | reverse complement strand
TGCGTCTCAATATTCCCACTGTGTTCGTGTCCGGTGGGCCCATGGAGGCAGGTAAGGTGGTCTGGGACGGTCAGACCACTGCCATTGATCTGATTGATGCCATGGTCAAGGCGGGTGATCACCGAGTGTCGGATGCCGAAGTAGAAAGCTTTGAGCGCTCCGCATGTCCCACATGTGGTTCCTGTTCTGGCATGTTCACGGCCAACTCCATGAACTGTCTTACTGAAGCACTGGGACTGGCGCTCCCTGGCAACGGCTCCATTGTGGCCACTCACGCGGATCGAAAAAAACTGTTCCTCAAGGCAGGCCAATTGATAGTCGAACTGGCAAAGCGCTGGTACGAGGGGGACGATGCCTCGGTATTGCCACGTTCCATTGCATCTTATGAAGCATTCCAGAATGCCATGGTGCTCGATATCGCCATGGGAGGTTCCACCAACACAGTGCTGCATCTTCTGGCGGCAGCCCATGAGGCTGGCGTCAACTTCACCCTTTCTGACATTGATCATCTTTCCAGGAAAGTGCCCTGCCTTTCCAAGGTGGCTCCTTCATCGAACTACCATCTGGAGGATGTACATCGCGCTGGTGGGGTCATGGGTATTCTGGGCGAACTGGATCGGGGAGGGTTGATCAACCGCCAGGTGCCCACGGTACTTCACAAAAACATGGGTGAAGCCATTGATGCCTGGGATATTCGCCGTTTTGAGGTGCTTGATGAAAACGTAAGCCGGTTTTACAGGGCAGCTCCTGGAGGGGTGCCTTCGTTAGTAGCTTTCTCACAGGAGCGGCGTTACCCTGAACTGGATCTTGACCGGGAAAAAGGCTGCATTCGCGACGTTGCCCACGCTTATTCCCGGGATGGGGGACTGGCAGTGCTGTATGGCAACCTGGCGGAAAATGGTTGCATCGTCAAGACGGCCGGAGTGGATGAATCGATTCTGAAATTTTCCGGAAAGGCGCGTGTTTATGAAAGTCAGGATGATGCTGTTACCGGTATCTTGGATGGGGAAGTCGTGGCCGGAGATGTGGTCGTTGTTCGTTACGAAGGTCCTAAAGGTGGGCCGGGTATGCAGGAAATGCTGTATCCCACGTCCTATCTCAAATCCCAGGGTCTCGGAAAAGCCTGCGCCTTGATGACAGATGGTCGTTTTTCTGGAGGAACTGCTGGACTGTCCATTGGCCATGTCTCGCCTGAGGCTGCGCAAGGGGGGACTATCGGTCTTGTGGAGAATGGCGATCCCATCGAGATAGATATCCCTAACCGGCGTATTCAGTTGGCTATCACTGATGATGAATTGAGTATGCGAAGGGCAGCCATGGAAGCCAAGGGAAGTCAGGCATGGAAACCTGTCGCGCGTCACCGTACAATTTCAAAGGCACTCAAGGCGTATGCGTCTATGGTCACGTCAGCTGACAAGGGGGCAGTGCGACAGATCTAAAGGCAGTAATGTTTTCGTCCCCGTTTCATGGGCGAAAAGTAAGCGTTCCTCGCCTGTCCGAGTCCAGGCATCCCCAAAGGGAGGGCCTGGGCCGGTTGGGCTGAACAAGAGGGAATTGCCCGTGGAGTACACCGCCATCACGGATCAGGAGTTTGGTAAATACCAGCAGTTATTGCATCGGATCGCTGGTATCAACCTCTCGTCAGCAAAAAAACCGCTTCTGGTGGGGCGATTGCGCAAGCGGTTGAACCATGGAAATTTCAAATCCTTCGATGAGTATTATCAGTTTCTGACCAGCGATTCGGGTCAAGACGAATTACGCATGGCGGTGGAACTGCTAACCACCAACGAAACTTATTTTTTTCGCGAGCCCAGGCATTTCGATTTTCTGGCCCAGCACATCCTTCCTGAACGAAGACACGGGGGAGCGTTCCGGGTATGGAGTGCAGCATGTTCCAGTGGAGAAGAACCCTACAGCATCGCCATGGTTTTGGCGGACAAGTTGGGTGAACAGCCCTGGGAAATCGTGGCGTCGGATTTGAGTACCCGAATGCTCGAACGTGCCAGGACAGGGCACTACGCATTGGTGCGCACAGAAAAAATCCCGTCTGCATACTTCACTTCTTATTGCCTCAATGGAACCGGGGCTCAGGAAGGTACATTTCTTGTGCAACGTAAACTTGGAGATCGGATCAGGTTTGTTCAGATTAATCTGAATAAAAACCTTCCAAGGTTAGGAGAGTTTGATGTCATATTTCTCCGCAACGTCATGATCTACTTTGATATGGAAACCAAACGGCAGGTCATTTCCCGCCTTTTGCCGCATCTCGGGAGCAAAGGCTATCTTCTGGTTAGCCATTCTGAAAGTTTGAACGGCGTGACCGATACGCTGAAAGTCATTACGCCATCCATTTACCAGAAACCATGAAAACTCTTCCATTGTGTTTCCCTGGATGATGGAACGTATAGTGGCTATCGGAGTTTCCACAGGGGGCCCCCAAGCTCTTGAAAAAGTTTTGTCATCCCTGCCTACGGTATGCCCAAGCATTGCCATTGTCCAGCACATGCCGGAGAAGTTTACGACAGCCTTCGCAGCGCGTCTCAATGCCATTTGCCATATTGAAGTGCGGTTGGCCAAGACTGATGATCGCCTCAGGCCAGGCTTGGCCTTGATTGCACCTGGTGGCAAGCACTTGATGGTCAAGCGAAACGGAGTTCATTACCATGCCGAGGTCATTGAGGGCCCTTTGGTGAATCGGCATCGCCCCTCAGTGGATGTGCTATTCAACTCGGTTGCAAAGTGTGCTGGGAAAAATGCCCTGGGAATCATCATGACGGGAATGGGTAATGACGGTGCGAGAGGGATAAAGGAAATGCAGGAGGCAGGAGCTAGAACCATCGCTCAGGATGAACAGAGCTGCGTGGTGTTTGGGATGTCACGGGAGGCCATAAGGCTTGGGGCCATTGACCGGGTGGTTTCCTTGGATCAAATTCCCTTTGAAATCACGGGGTTTATGGCGTAGAACCCCGTACTGTCTCCGGAGCGGACCCTATATCCAATGGTCGGGGTGAGAGGATTCGAACCTCCGACTCCTGCGTCCCGAACGCAGTACTCTACCAGGCTGAGCTACACCCCGACGTGAACACTGGATTCTACCTCAAGCAGGAAGATTCAGGAACGTAGGCCGCTGGTCCACTGACCGTAGACATGATGAGCTGATTGTCTCAGCTCGGGCAGATGGAGCGGTGTCTGCCTCAGGATGATTTCGGCAGGCTGAACACCCTCTCCGGGGCTGGCAGCAATTTCGTTTTTGCCATTTTCGCACCAGGTATGGATCAGGTTTTCGGTCATCTCGATATGAAACTGCATCCCAAGATGTGGCCCAATGGCAAAGGCCTGATGCGGGCATAGCGGGCTTTTGGCTAACAGAATGGCATTCTTGGGCAAGCTCCAGGTATCTCCATGCCAGTGAAAAGCTTGGAAGGAGGGGCGGGGGCCGAACCAGCGATGGGCGACTTCGTGGGCGGTCAGGAATACAGGCCCCCAGCCAATCTCCTTTTGGGGGTTTCGGGATACAGTTCCTCCCAGGGCACGACTCATGAGTTGAGAACCCAGGCAATGGCCCAGTACGGGCACATGGTGGCGTACTGCTTCGCGGATGAGGGTCAGAGCGGGAGGAATCCAGGGCAGGTCATCATTCACGCTCATGGGGCCTCCCATGAAGACCAGTCCGGAAAACAGATTCGGGTCGTTGGGCACTGCGGCACCTTCATCCAGTGGAATCAGGGTCCAGGGTATCTGTTGCTTCGTCAGGTACTCTCCCAGAAAGCCGGGGCCTTCGGAGAAGTAATGCCTGAAAATGACCACCGGTCGTTTCATGGTTCACTGGGTCCGGTGGACGGCCAGATGTGCCAACTGTTCCAAGGCATCGCGCAATTCGGATGGCGGGGCGATGCGCCTCAGGATGTCGCAAGCTTTTTCGGATTCGCGTTCGGCGCAAAGTCGACTGTATTCAAGTGCACCACTGCTCCGGATGATATCTACCACGCTTTCCAGGTCATCGCCACCGCCCTCCAGAATCGCCTTGCGCAGCAGCACACGGTCTTTTTCGTCAGCATGCGCCATGGCGTGGATCAGCGGCAGAGTGGCCTTGCCTTCTGCCAGATCATCTCCCACATTCTTGCCTGTTTCATTCAATTGACCGGAATAGTCCAGCACGTCGTCGATGATCTGGAATGCAGTGCCAAGGCGGGCACCGAACTCAGCCATGCCATCCTGCACGGCTTGGGGTGTTTCAGCAAGAATGGCGCCCAACCGGGCTGCAGCCTCGAACAGGCGGGCAGTCTTGTAGCGGATGACTTGATAATAGCGGGCCTCGTCCATGTCGGGATCGTGGCAGTTGAGCAATTGCAAAACCTCACCTTCAGCAATGGTGTTGGTGGCATCGGCCAGCACCCGCATCACTTCCATGTGATTGACGGACACCATCATCTGGAAGGAGCGGGAGTAGACGAAATCTCCCACCAGTACGCTGGCCGCATTGCCAAAGAGCTGGTTGGCGGTCTGGCGCCCTCGTCGCATTTCCGATTGATCCACCACGTCGTCATGCAACAGGGTGGCTGTATGGATGAATTCCACTACGGCCGCCAAAGTATGGTGATAGGTGCCGGAATACCCGAAGGCCTTGGCAGACATCACTGTCAGGACTGGCCTCAGGCGTTTTCCGCCACTATGAATGATGTATTCGGAGACCTGACGCACCAGCGCCACATCCGAATGGAGTTGTTCCCGAATGACTTGGTCCACAGCGGACAAGTCGTTTTCAATCAGGTGGCGTATGGATTCAAAGCTCACGAACCGTTTGTCCCGAATTTTGGAGGGTTGTTCAAGGTTCCGATGTTAGGGAGTGCGGTCATGGTCTGTCAACGAAAGACGTTCAACCAAAAGGGGGCATGAATAGATTTTGACAGGACCCATTGAAAAATTGTAGAATCGAGAATTCTTTGGAACAGAATTCAGGCAGGAGGCGTCACATGTACGCTGTAATCAAGACGGGCGGCAAGCAGTATCGCGTGCAGTCCGGAGAAAAACTCAAGGTGGAACTGTTGCCGGCAGAAGTAGGCAGCCAGGTGAAGTTGGATCAGGTGCTTATGGTGGCCGATGGTGATTCCGTGACCTTGGGACGTCCCCTGGTTCAGGGGGCTGCAGTGACGGTGACTGTCCTGTCCCATGGACGGCACGACAAGGTCAGGATTTTCAAGATGCGCCGCCGCAAGCATTACCAGAAGCACCAGGGGCATCGCCAAGGATTTACCGAAATTCAGATTGACACCATTACAGCAGGGTGAGGTGACTCATGGCACATAAAAAGGCAGGCGGGAGTTCCCGCAACGGGCGCGATTCGGAATCGAAACGTCTGGGTATCAAGGCTTACGGCGGAGAACTGGTTTCTGCTGGCAGCATCATTGTCCGCCAACGGGGCACGCGCATTCATCCCGGACCCAATGTGGGCATGGGCAAGGACCACACCCTGTTTGCCAAGGTGGACGGTCGCGTCGCTTTTCGGAACAAGGGGCCGTTGGGCGACAAGATCGTGGCCATCGAACCGGTTACTCAGGCTGCCTGAGGGCGCCTTGCTAAAGGAAAGCCCTATCGAAGGATAGGGCTTTTTTTATTGTGAAATTCATTGACGAAGCCACAATTCAGGTGCATGCCGGCAAGGGCGGGGATGGTTCTGCCAGTTTCCGGCGCGAAAAATATATTCCGAAGGGTGGCCCCGATGGGGGTGATGGAGGTCGTGGTGGGAGTATATGGGCCGAAGCCGACCGAAACATCAACACACTGGTGGATTATCGCTACGCCCGTATCCATCGGGCCAAAAACGGACAACCTGGCCGTGGTTCCGACTGTAATGGGCGTGGTGCTGATGACATCATTCTGCGAGTTCCCGTGGGCACTGTCATTCGTGATGTGGAAAACGGGGAATTGCTGGGTGATCTGACCCGCCACCAGCAAAGAATGCTGCTTGCTCGCGGAGGCCAGGGTGGGTTGGGTAACCTTCATTTCAAGTCTAGCGTCAATCGGGCACCCAGACAGTTTACCAAGGGGGAATCCGGCGAATCCCGAGAACTCCATCTGGAACTCAAGGTGTTGGCAGATGTGGGCTTGCTGGGCTACCCCAACGCCGGAAAATCGAGTTTCATCCGGGCCGTGTCTTCCGCCAAACCCAAGGTGGCAGACTATCCGTTCACGACCCTCCATCCCAATCTCGGGGTAGTGCGTGTGGATGCAGCACGCAGTTTCGTGATTGCCGATATTCCCGGGTTGATTGAAGGGGCAGCTGAAGGGGCAGGACTGGGGCACCAGTTTTTGCGGCATTTGGCGCGTACCCGTCTGTTACTGCACATCATTGATTGTGCATCCCTGGAACAGGATGTGGATGTGCTGGAAAGGGCTCAGGCACTGGAACGGGAACTGAAGAAGTATGATGAGTCCCTGTACCTGAAACCTCGCTGGATACTTCTGAACAAAACAGACCTGCTTCCGGAAGAAGACGTACTGGCCTTGCGAGCGAGGTTTTCCCAGGCACAAGGTTCCCATGTACCCATTTTCGGGATTTCTGCCCTGACAGGGCAGGGGTGCCGGGAAGTATGCTTGGCCGTGATGCAGGCCGTGGAAGCCGCGAATGCTCCTGATGAACCTTCCGAAGAGGAGCAGGCCGAATGAAGTCGTTTGTGGAAACAGCCCGTCGTCTGGTGGTGAAAATAGGCAGCAGCTTGCTGACCAACGACGGCAAGGGATTGGACCGTCAAGCCATAACCGGCTGGGTATCCCAGATTGTGTCTCTGCGTAACCAGGGTAAGCAGGTGGTTCTGGTCTCTTCTGGTGCAGTGGCCGAAGGCATGCAGAGATTGGGGCTGGCCAGCCGCCCCGGTGCACTTCACCAGCTTCAGGCAGCTGCGGCAGTGGGTCAGATGGGACTGGTGCAGGTTTGGGAATCCTGTTTTGCCGTTCATTCCGTGCATACGGCCCAGATTCTTCTCACTCATGAAGACATGGCATCCCGCAAGCGTTATCTCAATGCGCGTTCCACGCTTACCACCTTGCTGGAGTGGGGTGTGGTGCCCATCATCAATGAAAATGACACAGTGGCCACCGACGAAATTCGCCTGGGTGACAATGATACGTTGGGTGCTTTGGTAACCAATCTGGTGGAAGCCGATGGCCTCATTATTCTGACGGATCAGACGGGGCTTTATACCGCTGATCCGCGTCGAGACACGCAGGCTACCCTGGTGCGCGAAGCCCGCGCCGGATCTCCCGAACTGGAGGCAATGGCCGGTGGAGCGGGTACCCTGGGGCGAGGTGGCATGCTGACCAAAGTGACGGCTGCCAAGAGGGCGGCCAGAAGCGGAGCGCACACCATCATTGCTTCTGGTCGTGAGCCTGATCTCCTGCTACGCCTGGCTGCGGGCGAGCCCATTGGTACTCAGTTGACTGCGGCCACAGCGACGCTGACCGCTCGCAAACAGTGGTTGGCAGACCATCTGCAGGTAAAAGGACAGCTCACTCTTGACGAGGGTGCCGTCAGGGCGTTAAGAGCAGGAAAAAGTCTTTTGCCGATCGGGGTGATGGCTTTGACAGGACAGTTTGACCGGGGAGAACTGGTCAGTTGTCTGGATGGTGATGGGCATGAAGTGGGTCGGGGGCTGATTAATTACGATGCAGGAGAGACTGGGAAGATCCTGCGCATGCCTACGGAATCCATGGGGGAAACACTGGGTTATGTGGGTGAGGAAGAACTGATTCATCGTGACAACCTGGTGACCTGGGATTGAGGACTGACTGTCTGGATCGCCAGTTCCACGATTTTATGGTGGGGAATCAGGTCAAGGCGGCTTTGCAGTGGAAGTCCCGAGGGGCGGAAATCTGTTCCCAGCGCTTCTTTTCTGAGCATGTCCCACCGGATTCCAGCTTGCCTTAACCAGGAGGCAACCCGGGCTTCAGGTACCCAACCATAGGCCAGAAGGTTGTCGTCCTGCAGGTTCTGGGGCAGGGTTTCCAGCACTTGGCTGTCAAAAAAAGCCCTGTGTTCATAGTCTGAACCCTTGCTGGTGTCCCGTTGCACCATGAGCACCAGAGTTGCTCCATGACGCTTGGCATTTTCCACCCGAGTGCGCCACGAGCCCGTGCGTATTCTTACATTGTCGGATGAGGCGTTGGGAAATAGGGGCTCGCCTTCCAGCAACAGGATGGTTTTTCCCTTGAATGATTCCCCATGGTAATCATCTCGACCAAGGGCCGCTTCGCTGATGCCGTAGCCGGCAAATACCCAATCCGAAGTGACAGGCCCCGTAGGCCCCTTTATCCAGGCTGATTCCATCAGATAGTCTTGTTTGGGGCGGAGTGTCAGGTGTCGCCCATGTATCTGTATCTGAAAATGAAACTCGGGTTGTACCAGAGTGATACGGGCTGGTTTGTAAATGCAGGGCGCGGGGAGGGGTGCAACGGGAGATGAGACAGGGAGCGGGGTGGTCGTGACACATCCAGCCAGTGCCATGGCTATGGCTACGGAAAACTGTGCGTGAAGTGTCATGAAAATTCCTCGTGTCATGAGCCCATTATCCTGATCGGCGCGTTCTGCAACTGGGATAGAATGCTCGTTTGACTATTATTTTCGTATTGCCAAAAACCTATGCGCCTTTCACGATTCTTCATTTCCACGCTCAAGGAAGCTCCGGCGGAAGCCGAGTTGGTCAGTCATCGGCTCATGCTCAGGGCGGGTTATATCCGTCGCCTGGGTAGTGGCCTTTACACTTGGACCCCGTTGGGCTTGAAGGTTCTGCGCAAGGTGGAGGCCATGGTGCGCGAGGAAATGGACCGCAGTGGCGCTCTTGAGGTGCTGATGCCCACCGTCATTCCGGCAGAGCTTTGGAAAGAAACCGGCCGATGGGAAAAATTTGGTCCACAGATGCTCAAGATCAGGGACAGGCATGAGCGCGAATTCTGTTATGGCCCAACCCACGAGGAAGTCATTTCCGATTTTGCGCGACGGGAAATTCGCAGTTACCGCCAGCTTCCCGTCAATTTCTACCAGATCCAGACCAAGTTTCGTGATGAAATCAGGCCGCGTTTTGGCGTCATGCGGGCCCGTGAATTCATCATGAAGGACGCTTACTCTTTTCATGCTGATCTGCAGAGCCTGGAGAAAACCTACGCCTGCATGATGGATACCTACCAGCGCATTTTTACACGACTGGGCCTTCGTTTCAGGGCAGTGGCAGCGGATACGGGGGCCATTGGAGGATCGGGTTCCCACGAGTTTCATGTGCTGGCTGACTCGGGCGAGGACACCATAGCTTACTGCCCTGATTCAGACTATGCGGCCAATATTGAACTGGCAGAAGCACTGCTGCCGGAAGAGGGACGGCCAGCCCCTTCAGTACCCATGCAAAAAGTGTCCACGCCAGGGCAATCAGCCTGTTCGGAGGTGGCCCATTTCCTGGGCATTGCCATGGAACGGGTACTGAAGTCCCTTCTGGTATTTTCAGAGGAGGGCAAACCCTATCTTCTGCTGTTGAGGGCTGACCACGAACTGAATGAAATCAAGGCAAACCGTTATGTGCCGGGTATCAGGCTGGCCAGTGACGAGGAAATTGCAACTCTTTTCGGACCAGTGAAGGGTTATCTGGGTCCCGTGGGAATGCCTTCTGGCCATGTGACCATTCTTGTGGATCGTGCGGCTGCACAGATGGCTGATTTTGTTTGCGGGGCCAACGAGGTCGGGCATCATTTGACTGGCGTGAATTTTGGGCGGGATTTTCCGGAACCTGCCACAGTGGTGGATTTGCGGAATGTAGTGGAAGGCGATCCTTCACCGGACGGGAAGGGCCCCCTGAAGCTTTGCCGGGGCATTGAGGTGGGCCACGTGTTTCAGTTGCGTACACGATATTCCGAAGCCATGTCCCTCACCTATCTGGATGAATCAGGACAGGCCTGTCTCGTGGAGATGGGATGTTATGGTATTGGTGTCAGCCGCATTGTGGGGGCTGCCATAGAGCAACACCACGACGATCGGGGTATTGTCATGCCTTTGGCCATGGCTCCGTTTCAGATATCGCTGATTGCCATTGGTTTGCAGAAGTCTTCCATGGTGAAATCGGCGGCTGAAGCACTTTACGAACAGTTGACTCAGGCGGGATGGGATGTGCTTTTTGATGATCGAGATGAACGGGTAGGGGTCATGCTGGCCGATCAGGAACTGGTGGGTATTCCAGTACGCATAGTAGTAGGCGAAAGAAATTTGAAGGAAGGCCGGGTGGAAATCCAGGGACGAAATGAAAAGACGGCCGAAGCCGTACCTCTGGAAAAGGCGCTGAGTCGTCTTCAGGAAAAGCTGGAAGGTTCGTCAGCCACCTGATCTTCCGTGTTGTCTACCACACGCCAACCCTCATGTTTCCACAAAGGCATGCACGCAGTCAGCACAGCGCAGAACAGGACCATGGTCCAGGACATCTGGATCCACAGCAGGAAGAAGGGAAAAGCCGCGAAGGTGCCGTACACCAGGGTATATGAAGAAAAGTGCCAGATGAAGACACTGAACAGGGTCTTCATTCCTTCGAATGACAGGGCTGCCAGCAACCCTCCCAGAGTGGCATGTCTCAGGGCCACGGGCCTGCCGGGAATTCTGTAGTATGCCAGTGTCAGGCCAAACGCCAGCACCAGTACCGATACCAGTCGCAGAACGAGTTCAGTCATGTGGTGGTTTTCTCCGGCCCATCCCATGGATGCGCTCACGATCAGGCCTGTGGCCCAAAGACCCAATCCCAGCAGGAGTGGTCCCAGGAGGATCAGGGAGGCATAAATCAGGAACCGTGCCCACCAGGTGCGCTGGGGTTTCATGCCCCAGATGGCGTTGAAGGTATGGTCCACGGTGATGGCCAGGGAAAATACGGTGCCTGTCAGCAGGACGAGGCCAGCATAGGTGAGTTGTCGGGCATGGTTTGAAAACTCATTCATGTAAATGCCAATGACGCGGCTCGCTGCGTCGGGGAGCATGTTGGCTAGAAGAAACTGGTGAATGGCCTGTGTCATCCTGGGGAAATCGGGGAAAAATGACAGTAGGTGCAAACTGATGGTCACCAGTGGCACCAGGGCAAACAAGGTGGTCGTGGTCAAGCTGGAAGCCGATTGCAGGCACCGGTCCTGCTGGAACTTCCGGATGACGTACCAAAGAAAATCGCGCAAGGCGCACAACCGGTTCATTCAGGGCTTACTCACATCTGTGGGTTCATGCGCTCTGTTCCTGCCCCCAGTTTGTTCAAGGCATTCAGATAGGCCTTGACGGAAGCCACCACAATATCCGTATCCGCCCCGAGCCCATTGACGATACGTCCATTTCGGGAGAGCCTGACAGTCACCTCCCCCTGTGATTCGGTTCCGCTCGTGATGTTGTTGACCGAATAAAGCAGCAGTTCCGAGCCACTGAAGACCAGTCGTTCTACCGCCTTGAAGGCAGCATCCACCGGGCCACTGCCCTGAGCTTCTGACTCCATTTCGTGGCCTTCACAGGACAGCACTAGGTAGGCATGGGGTATTTCACCCGTTTCGCTGTAGGCCGTGAGCGAAAGAAGACTGTATTTTTCCTTGTGTGGTTCGGTAACTTCTTCGCTGACCAGCGCATGCAGGTCCTCGTCGAAAATGTCATGTTTCTTGTCTGCCAGTTCCTTGAAACGCTGGAAAGCCGCATTAAGGTGGGCCTCGGATTCCAGTTCAATACCCAGCTCCGATAGTCTGGCACGGAAGGCAGACCGTCCGGAATGTTTTCCCAGCACCAGCTTGCTGGCGTTCCAGCCCACATCTTCGGCGCGCATGATTTCATAGGTTTCCCGGTGTTTGAGCACACCATCCTGATGAATACCAGATTCGTGGGCAAACGCATTTGCACCCACAATGGCTTTGTTGGGTTGCACGGGAAAACCGGTGATGGTGGATACCAGGCGACTGGCAGGAACAATCTGAGCGGTGTCGATACGAGTGTCCACACTGAATACATCCCGACGGGTCTTCAAAGCCATCACGATTTCTTCCAGGGCGGCGTTACCTGCCCGTTCGCCCAGGCCATTAATGGTGCATTCCACCTGGCGTGCGCCTGCCAACACTGCAGCCAGTGAATTGGAAACGGCCAGTCCCAGGTCATTGTGACAGTGTACGGAGAACACGGCTTTGTGGGCATTGGGAATACGCTGGATGAGACTTTCAATCAGGGCACCATACTGGTAGGGAATGGCATATCCCACCGTGTCGGGGATATTGATGGTTCTGGCTCCCGCCTGGATGACGGTTTCAATGATGCGACACAGAAAATCCGGATCTGAGCGGACAGCATCCTCACAGGAAAACTCCACATCATCGGTAAAAGAGCGTGCCAGCTTGACCGCGCGCGTGGCTGTTTCCATGACCTGATCGGGAGTCATGCGCAGTTTCTTCTCCATGTGGATGGGAGAGGTGGCAATGAACGTGTGAATTCTTCCTGAGGCTGCCGAGGCAATGGCTTCTGCCACTTTTCTGATATCACTTTCCTGGGCTCTGGCCAAGCCGCAAACCGTGCTGTCGCGGACCGTGGTGGCTACTGCTCTGACCGATTCAAAGTCTCCGGGGCTGGCGGCAGGGAAGCCTGCTTCAATCACGTCCACCTTGAGGCGTTCCAGTTGCTTGCCGATTCTCACCTTTTCTTCCCGGGTCATGGAGGCTCCGGGGCTTTGTTCCCCATCCCGCAGGGTGGTGTCAAAAATGATCAGATTGGGGTTCACATGAGTCTCCTGAGTTCATTTTTCAAGGATACAGAAATTGGAAGATCTGACGCAAAAGCTTGAATTGGGGTGGAAACCAGACATGCACAGGGGGTTTGATTGATGTTGGCACCCTTTAGACTTGAGCGCGGTGTTTACGAATCGGAGAACATTCAATGAAGCCCGAGCGAGGGGGTAGCGCAATTGAGTATCTGCTTCTGGTCTCAATGCTGGGCATCATGGGTTTCGGGGTCATGTCCTTGAAGGGTTCCGGAGTTTCCTCTGCGAACCCGGGTTCCGTAGTGACCGGTACGTCCATAGTTGCATGCGTTTTTTCGCAGACCCTGTCCCTGAGTGCAGGACAAGGAAGTTGTTCCTGTTTACCCGAAAATCATGGCACCGGGGGTTCTGGCGCCGGTTGCGAGTAAGGGGAGGCAGTAGAATCCAAAAGGGCTTCAAACTGTTCTCCAGGAACAGGAACCGAGTACAGGTAGCCTTGTGCGTAATCACAGCCGGCACGTGACAACAGGGTTTCCTGCATTTTTGTTTCAACCCCTTCTGCAATCACCTGCAGTCCAAGCTTGTGAGCCATGACAATGATGGCTTCACATAAGGCCATGTCGCCGGGGCTGTCCGCCAGATTATGGATGAAGGATTGATCGATCTTTAGGTAATCCAGCCGGAATTTTTGCAAATAGGATAGCGCCGAATAGCCGGTTCCAAAGTCATCAATGCCTACCTGAATACCCTCCTTGCGAAAGGCTTCCAGACGCTGAATGACGTCGTTCTGGGCATCCAACAGCAAGCTTTCCGTGATCTCGATGACCAAGTGGTCACCTTTCAGGGGAATTTTTTTCAGGTGATCCAGGAGCCCTGAAAAATGCTGCTCGTCCAGAATGAATTGCGAAGGCGACATGTTTACGCTCACACGCAAGTCAGGGTGCAGGATGATCCAGTGACTGACCCAGCGGGCAGCTTCCCGGAATACCCAGGCACCAATGTCCACGATCAGTCCAGTGTCTTCCGCCAATGGAATGAACTCCGCGGGACCGACCAGACCCCGTTTGGGATGGTTCCAACGGATCAGGGCTTCTGCCTTGATGACTTCTCTGGAAGACAGGTTCAGGATGGGCTGGAAATGAAGGACGAACTGTTGGCGCTGTATGGCTTCCTTGAGTTCGTTGAATAACCTGAGCCGAGTGGTGGCTTTTTCCTGAAGTGCTGGTGTGAAATAGCTGAAACGATTTCTACCTGCCTCCTTGGCAGCGTACATGGCCTGGTCCGCATTTCTCAACAATTGCTCGGTCTGTAGCGAGTCTCCAGGGTAAAGCGTGATGCCAATGCTGGCTGAAATGTAGATTTTTCCGTGTTCCCCACCAACGCTGAAAGGTTCTGAAAGGTTCTTCAAAATATTCTGGGCAATGATATCCACTCGCGTGGTATCGTCTATTTGAGAGAGGATGACGGTAAATTCGTCCCCACCAAGACGGGCCACCGTATCGGATTCACGAACACAACGATTGATGCGTTGGGCAGCTTCCACAAGCAGATTGTCACCCATCAAATGCCCCAGAGAATCATTGACTTCCTTGAATCGATCAAGATCGATGAAGAAAAGGGCCAGGCTGTTGTCGTTTCGATGTGCTTTCCTGATTTCCTGCTCCAGACGATCATAGAACATGTGTCGATTGGGAAGGCCCGTGAGCAAATCAAAATTGGCCTGTTTCCAGATGAGTTCATCCGACTGTTTTTTTTCTGTGATGTCCTGGGTGACACCGACCATGGCAATGACGTTTCCGTTGCCGTCCTTGAGGGGGGCGGTATGGGTTTCCAACCACCGTTTGGTACCCTTTTTTCCGATGACTGGGAATTCCAGGGAGCTCCTGGTGCCCATCATGGCCAGACGCAGGAGTTCTCCAAAGGACTTCTGGTAACCAGGTAGCAGGAAATGATGGAAGCCGGCTTGCCTGACTTCATCAATGCTGTTGACTTCGAGCATGTCCAGACCAGCTCGATTCATTTCCAGCAGTTGCCCTTGTGATGAAATCACTTTGACACAATGAGGTTCATTTTCAAAAATGGCATTCAGAAAGCTGTTTTTCTGGGCGATGATATCCATGGCCCGGATCAGGGCCGTGATGTCCTGGGCCATCCAGACAAGCCAACCTTCATCATGCAACTGGATCTGCTCAATGGATAACAGACAGGTGGCCGTTTCTCCGTCATGTCGCGTAAAAACCATTTCCTGACTTTTGATTTTCTGGCCAGCATTCAGCGCTTCTTTAATACGCGACAAGGGTTCGCTGTGCTTCTGTAGCAAACCCAGTTCGGTCATGCTTTGTCCCAGTACTCCCTGTTCAGAGAAGCCTGAAAACTCGATCCAGGCTTGATTGACATCCAGCAGTCGATGGTCGGACTGATGAGTGATCCAGATGGGCATGGGCGAATTTCGGAAAATGGTGGAGAATTTTTCCTCACTGAATCGCAATTGTTCTTCTGCCCGACGACGTTCATATTCCCGGTCGAAATTATTCAAGGAAAACGTGATGTCCCTGGAAAGCTCTTCCAGAAGAACAAACATTTCCTGATCGAAAGGATGAGCGGTATCGTTATATACCGTGAATACGGCAAAAGACTTTCCCTTGCGCGTGATGGGAAAGGTGGCACTGGACCCAAAGCCATGCAGGGCTGCACGCTCTCGCCATGGGAGGGTCATTTCATCATTTAGAAAGTCTTCCACTGTTGTGGCCACGAGGTCCCGATAGGCCCGGGCAGTGGGTCCGCGTCCTTCCGGGACATCGGGATCCACGGAAATGAGAATGTCCTCCAGGTATTGCGTACTTTCACCATAAGCGGCCACCGGCTGAATTTGTTTGGTTTCCGGGTTGGCTTGTCCGATCCAGGCCATTTTCACTCCGCCGTACTCCACGGCCATCCGGCAAACCAGCGGAAACAGCACAGCTTCTTCGTCCATGCGGACGATGGCCTGATTCACCTCGCTCAAGGCGTGGTACAGATTCCTGAGGCGCAACTGACGTTCTTCATCCTGTTTGCGACGGGTGATGTCATGTACCAGGGCCAGGATGATTTTTTTACCTGAATTCAGGACGAGACTCAGGTGCACTTCCACGGGAAACAGGGTGCCATTCTTCCGGCGGTGCCAACTGGTTCTCTGAATTCGTTCGCCCGGATTCATTTGTAGCCAAATGGCCTGGGCATCCTGAGGGCTGAGGGAGGGAACCAGGTCGGAAAGGTTCAGGCTCAAAAGTTCCTGGCGCGAATAGCCCAGACTTTCGCAAGCACGCCTGTTTACGTCCAAAATCCGGCCTTCCAGGTCATGGACATACAAGGCGTCTGGTGTTTCTTCAAGAAATTCCCGCAATTCGATCATCGGGACGTCCTGTGTCAATTCACGAAAATTTGGAAGGCAATACGACGGAACAGGATTTATGGTACCCGATTTTTTGCAGATTGGAGATTGAAATCAGGAATGCTCTTCGCCAGCGGTTTCGGTCCAACTGGCAGGCAGGGGTTTGGTGGGTTTGACACCCAGTTCGCGCAACATTTCGGCTTGCCGGATGACATTTCCACGATTTCGAGACAGTTTGTCCCTTGCCTGGTGATAACTTTCCTGAGCTTGTTGCAGACGATCTCCCAGTTTGTCCAGGTCTGTAACGAACGCGGACAGCCGGTCGTACAGTTCTCCACCGCGCCGGGCAATGTCCTGCGCATTCCGGTTCTGGGCCTCCTGACGCCATAGATGGGCCACCGCTCTAACCACGAAAAGAAGCGTTGACGGGCTGACCAGAAGCACATTGCGTTGCCAGGCATCCATGAAGAGTTCGTCGTCATGGGTGACCGCCAGCATGAAAGCGGGCTCAATGGGCACGAACATGAGAACGAAATCCAGTGACTGGAGACCGTGCAAGGCCGGGTAATTTTTTTCCGAGAGGCTACGAATATGATTCTTCATGGCATCCAGATGTTGTCTGAGTGCCATTTTACGAGCCTCATCGTTTTCTTCGGTGACATAGGTTTCGTAGGCCAGCAATGAAACCTTGGCATCCACCACCAGATGCCGGTTTTCCGGAAGGCGGATGATGAC
Source organism: Pseudomonadota bacterium (assembly GCA_021828575.1). Taxonomy (GTDB): domain Bacteria; phylum Pseudomonadota; class Gammaproteobacteria; order Burkholderiales; family Ferrovaceae; genus JAJZEL01. The sequence continues at coordinate 8,344 of JAJZEL010000198.1, read as the reverse complement.
ATCCGGTTGGGCCCGACTACCGTCTTCCCGGGTCCTGTTTTCCTGGACCAGATACTCTTCTCCTCGCCTCAGACCCGAAGCCTCAAGTACCCGTTCCAGGATCAGTTCGCCCCAATTGCCCCGCGTTTTGCTGGACCCTTTTAGGGCTTGTGTCAGGTTGCGTGCTTCCTGCCCAATGGACTGATTGAGTTCCATGAGTTGCCGCACCTGTTCGGACAGAGCGGAGCGATCCTTGCTTTCCGTGACGTAAACCAGCTCTACCTTGTTCTGGAACTCCTGCAGTCTGAGTTTGAGGGGTTCAAGCAATTCACCCAGACTGTTCTGGTTTTGTTCGGCAAAACGTTTGGATTTTTCTTCGAGTATATCGCTGGCCAGGGTTCGAAACTGGAGCAGCAGATCCTCTCTGGCTTGCGAGAGCACCTGAAGCTTTTCCTGTGATTGGCGGCGTTCGGATTCCAGTTGGGTGCCCAGTTCCGCATTCCGGCTGGATATTTGCAGAATTTGTTGTCGGGCATCTGTGAGCTCAGCCCGCAATCCAAGGGTTTCATCCTCGACCTGTCGTTTTTGCATTTCCAGGGCATTGACCTGCTCGTCCCGCTTGGTCAAGGCAATCACCCATTCGCTGCGGATCCTTTCCTCTGACAAGGCGTTCCTGTACCGAAGCACCAGCCAAAGAAGCAGGCCTCCTGTGAGGAGGCCTGCAAAAAGTCCCACGATCATGAGCAACGCCCTGTCAGATTCATGTCAGTCCCAAGAGAGGGCGCCCCCTGTCTGGTATTCGGTGACACGTGTCTCAAAAAAGTTCTTCTCTTTTTTAAGGTCAATCATTTCCGCCATCCACGGGAAAGGGTTATTGGCCCCAGGGTATAAGGTCTCCAGACCAATCTGCTGGGCTCGCCGGTTGGCTATGTAACGCAAGTATTCCTTAAACTGGCTGGCGTTCAGGCCAATGACTCCGCGTGGCATGGTGTCTTCGGCATAACGGTATTCCAGTTCAACCCCTTGCTGGATCAGGCTGCGAATTTCATCCTTGAAGGCAGGAGTCCACAGATGGGGGTTTTCAAGTTTGATCTGGTTGATGACATCAATGCCAAAGTTACAGTGCATGGATTCATCTCGCAGGATGTACTGGTACTGTTCAGCGGCTCCCGTCATCTTGTTGCGGCGTCCCAAAGCCAGGATCTGCGTGAAACCCACATAGAAGAACAGGCCTTCCATGATGCAGGCAAAAACGATGAGGCTCTTGAGCAGCTTTTGGTCAGTTTCTGGTGTTCCTGTAGAGAATGTGGGGTTCGTTAGGGTGTCAATGAAAGGCAGGAGAAATTCATCCTTGTCCCGGATCGCGGTGACTTCATGGTACATGTTGAAGATTTCACCTTCGTCGAGCCCCAGGCTTTCCACGATGTATTGGTAGGCATGAGTGTGGATGGCCTCTTCAAAAGCCTGTCGCAGCAGATACTGGCGGCACTCAGGATTGGTAATGTGCCGGTAGGTACCCAGGACAATGTTGTTGGCAGCCAAACTGTCCGCTGTCACGAAAAACCCCAGATTTCGCTTGATGATGTGTCTTTCGTCCTCGGTCAGGCCATTGGGATCTTTCCACAAGGCAATGTCCCGGCTCATGTTGATTTCCTGGGGCATCCAGTGATTGGCGCAGGCGGCCAGGTACTTTTCCCAGGCCCACTTGTACTTGAACGGAACCAGTTGGTTGACATCTGCTTTGCAGTTGATGATTCGTTTGTCTTCCACTGATACTCTTCTCAAGGCCAAGTCCTCTGCAATGTCATTTGCATCGACGGAGGTCATGGGTGGTCGAGAGGTCTGGTGCATGGGAATACCTTCAAAATCGATCATGGGTTCTCCTTGTCCACCAAAGTCACTGGCAGGCTTCGCATTCGGGGTTGTCGATGGAACAGAACTGGGTTTCTGTGGGTTCTACCTTGACGGCATTCAGGGCACCGGTGGTGATGGTGGATTTTTCTGCCGAGGTGGCACCCAGCGTTCGCAGGTAGTAGGTGGTCTTCAGGCCTCGAACCCAAGCCAGCTTGTAGGTGTCATCCAGTTTTCGACCGGAAGCCCCGGCCATGTAGATGTTGAGGGACTGACCCTGATCGATCCATTTTTGTCGGCGCGAAGCACACTCCACCAGCCAGGTCGGCTCAATTTCAAAGGCTGTGGCATAAAGGTTGCGGATATCCTGAGGGATGCGGTCGATCTGGGACAGGCTGCCGTCGAAATATTTGAGGTCGGCAATCATGACCTCATCCCATAGACCCAGCGCCTTGAGATCACGTACGAGTTCTTCCGTGGTAATGGTGAACTCGCCGGACAGGTTGGATTTCACGTAGATATTCTGGTAGGTGGGCTCAATGCTGGCCGATACACCAATGATGTTGGAAATGGTGGCTGTGGGAGCAATGGCCAAGCAATTGGAATTGCGCATACCGTGTTGCTGGATGCGCTGACGCAGGGCATCCCAGTCCAGAGTGGATGACTCATCCACTTCCACGTAGCCACCACGGGCTTCGCGCAGCAAGCCTATAGAGTCCTGGGGCAGCAGGCCCTGGTCCCACAAGCTGCCCTTGAAGGTGCTGTAGCGCCCCCGCTCTTCGGCAAGTTCAGTGGAGGCCCAATAGGCGCAGTAAGCAACAGCCTCCATGGAATGGTCTGCAAATTCCACAGCATCCTGCGAAGCATAGGGAATGCGCAGTTGGTGCAGAGCATCCTGGAAGCCCATGATGCCCAGTCCCACCGGACGGTGCTTGAGATTAGAGTTTCTGGCTTTCTTGACCGCGTAGAAATTGATGTCGATCACGTTGTCCAGCATGCGCATGGCAGTGGAGATGGTGCGCTTCAGTTTCTGGAAATCCACTTGTCCTGCATTGTCGTGTCCCTTGGGGTACAAGTGGGCAGCCAGGTTGACCGAACCCAGGTTACATACGGCGATTTCATCGTCACTGGTGTTTAGCGTGATTTCCGTACACAGGTTTGAGCTGTGGACCACCCCCACGTGTTGTTGAGGTGAGCGCAAGTTGCAGGCGTCTTTGAAAGTGATCCAAGGGTGGCCTGTTTCAAACAGCATGGTCAGCATTTTCCGCCAGAGTTGCAGAGCAGGAACTTTCTTGTAGAGGGTGATTCTGCCTCGGGCCACATCGTCTTCATAGGCCAGGTAGGCTGTTTCAAAATCCTTGCCGAAGCGGTCATGGAGGTCAGGGACGTCAGAAGGAGAGAACAGGGTCCATTCTCCGCCTTCCATGACACGTTTCATGAACAGGTCGGGAATCCAGTTGGCCGTGTTCATGTCGTGGGTGCGACGGCGATCATCCCCGGTGTTTTTTCGGAGTTCCAGGAATTCTTCAAGATCCAAATGCCAGCTTTCCAGATAGGAGCAGACGGCACCCTTCCGCTTCCCCCCCTGGTTGACAGCTACGGCGGTGTCATTGACCACCTTTAGGAAGGGGACCACGCCCTGGGATTTCCCATTGGTTCCCTTGATGCGGGAACCCATGGCTCGCACGCGGGTCCAGTCGTTGCCGATACCACCAGCAAATTTGGACAACAGGGCGTTTTCCTTGATGGCTTCATAAATGTCATCCAGGTCATCATTGACCGTGGTGAGATAGCAGGACGACAACTGTGAACGCCGGGTACCGGAATTGAACAGGGTCGGGGTGGAGCTCATGAAGTCGAAGCTCGACAGCAACTGGTAGAACTCGATGGCTCGCTCTTCACGATTCACTTCGTTGAGAGCAAGCCCCATGGCAACGCGCATGAAAAATATCTGCGGGAGTTCGATGCGTTTTTCCTGAATGTGCAGGAAGTAGCGGTCATACAGGGTTTGTAAACCCAGGTATCGGAACTGGCCGTCCCGCTCTGCTTTTAATGCTGCACCTAGACGGGGTAGGTCGAACTGCAGCAATTTTTCATCCAGGAGTTCGGCTTCCACGCCCATTTTGACGAAGTCGGAGAAGTATTCGGCATACCGGGTGTTCATGGCTTCGAGGTCCACGTTTTCTCCCAGCACTTCGCTCAGGATCGTGCGCAGGAGCAGTCTTGCTGTTACGAAATCATAGGCGGGATCCTTTTCAATCATGACACGGGCGGAAAGGATGGCCGATTTCAGAACCTCTTCCATGGGAACACCGTCATATAGGTCGCGCAGGGTCGCCTCGGCGATGGGAAGAGAGTCCACATCCAGTCCAACACAGGCAGAACGGATCATCTGATCAAGGCGTTCCAGGTCCAGGGGAATGCGTTCGCCCTTCGAGAGGGCATGCAGAAACGCCGGGGTGGTTTGTGCTGTCACGTTTCTTGCGCGTTCACGGGCGCGCTCTTCCCGGTACAGGACGTAGGAACGGGCCACATCATGTTCTCCGGAGCGCATCAAGGCCAACTCCACCTGATCCTGGATGTCTTCGATATGGAATGTTCCTCCATGAGGCTGGCGACGCATCATGGCCGAGACCACGCCCTGAGTCAGATTAGCCACCACTTCACGTATGCGTGCCGAAGCCGCGCCTTGCCCGCCATTGACGGCAAGGAAAGCTTTGGTCAGTGCTACCATGATTTTCATGGGTTCAAATCCCACCACGGCCCCGTTACGGCGGATGACCTTGTACTGTTCATACTGGGGGTTTCGGGGGTCCAAGGGATCGTTGGCCTGGAGGGCGGACGGCACGGCCTTGGATACGGGATTTTCAGTGGAAAGTTGCATGGCGAAAGCTCCCTTAGATGGCGGTGGCAAGGAGAGAGGGAACACTATATATAGTGTTTATAATGTGTCGAGATACTAACTGTTGTGAATTTTTCGGTCAAGCAATAAACGAGGGGAGTGGTAGTCCCCTGAAAAAAAAGGTGATTTTGATTGGCTGGAATGGGTGGGCCGACAGTTATGGCGAGACACAGAGGCAGTGAGTCATTACCACGAATGGATCATGTCTTTCCACCATTTGAAACCAATAGGAGGCAGGGGCTGGTGCGGCCAAGCCAAGCCACTGACCAATGGACCGCAAAGGGTTCAGGGAAGGGTTGGTTCGCAACAGGCTGTTGTCAAACAAGTCCAGCCAGTATTCCCACCCGGGAGAGGGCGGGTCAAAATATTTCAGGTGATAAGTGCTATCGAGATGCGCCAGTCCGGCGGCAGAACGAACGGCATCGTGAAATTGTCCAAGATGGTCCACCAGCCCCCTGGTTTTAGCCTGTGTACCTGTCCAGACCCGGCCCTGGGCCACACTGTCAATTTTGTCGGGGGACGTGTTACGAGCGGAGGCTGCGCGAGTGATGAACTCGTGGTAGATGTGATTGACATCGGTTTGCACCAGTGACTGGAAGCGCGGATCCATGGGTCTGAGCGGATTCCGGGCATCGCTTAGCCATGTGGTGGTGACACCACCACTGTGGATACCTAGCCGATCCATCAGCCTTTCAGCGGTGGGGAACAGGGCAAAAACCCCGATGGAACCTGTTACCGTGTCAGGGTCGGCGATGACGTCGTTGGCACCCATGGTGACCCAATATCCCCCTGAAGCAGCTAGATTACCCATGGAAACCACGACTGGCTTACCTTTTTCGCGGGTCAGTTCAAGTTCCCGACGGATTTCCTCGGAGGCGAATGCGCTTCCTCCGGGAGAGTTGACCCGAAACACCACGGCTTTTACTTGGCTGTCCTCACAAGCTTTTCGAATGAGTTTGGCCGTCGTGATGCCGCTGATGCTGCCGGCACCCGCTTCGCCATCCTGGATTTCTCCTTCGGCCACGATCACGGCAATGGCTGGCCCAGCATTCTGCTGCTGTTGTCGATCCAGATAGTCCTCTAGGGAAATTTGTCGGAATCCCTCGTGTGCACTATCCCATGCCCCTTTTTCAATCATCAGCTTGCGCAGGTCATCACGAGTTTTTAGACCATCTACCCACTTGAGCGAGAGGGCTAGTTTTGCAGGGTCGCCTCCTGCGGCATCCAGTTGCTGTGGCAGGGAATCAATGGTGGCCTGCAGGCTGCCCGCAGGCAGGTGGCGGGCAGTTTCCACATCACTCATGTAATCCTTCCAGAGCGCATCGTAAAGTGTCTTGTCGGCCTCCTGGGCGGCTGGGGACGGGCCGTTGGCGATGTAAGGTTCGGCAAAGCTCTTGTAGGTTCCCACCTTCATGAGGTGAACTGTGATGCCCAGCTTGTCCAGGGCATCACGGAAGTAGTTGCGATACTGACCGAATCCTTCGAGAAAGACCTGTCCCATGGGGTCCAGGTAAATTTTGCTGGCATGGGCAGCCAGCAGGTATTGTCGCTGTTCAAAACCGGAACCCCAGGCGATGATGGGTTTTCCTGTTTTTTTGAAATGGTCCATGGCCGTTGCAATTTCATGTTCCACGGCCAGACCTGAAGTGCCCAGATCATCTTCCAGCAAAAGCACGGCCGAAATTTTTGTGTCATCGGCTGCCGTGTCGAGTGCACGAACCACATCGCGCATCTGGACATCGCCTTCGGAAGGTTTTTTCATCAGTCCGGACCAGGCAAGGCTTCCCATGCTGGGTGCATGCTGTTCCACAAGATTGCCCCGCAGGTTGAGTACCAGTACGGTACGATCGTCCAACCGGTCAGGGCTGGCTTCGTAGACCATGACCAGAACTGCTGCGACGAGGGCCAGGAACAGGACGTTGGACACTACTCTGCGGGCTGCATTCAATGCATGCCAGCACAGGGTCAGGAAGCGGGCCAGGGTTTTCACGGAGAATCGTTTTCCGGTTCGGTTCGAGGGGGATACAGGATGGCAGCCACTCGGGCAATGACGAGAACGGCCAGGAGAAATCCCAAGGCCATTACATCCTGCCATTGAAGTTGGTGGTTGTAGAGGCCAATAAAGACATCTCGCAGGATGAAGACAATGGCCACTTCGGCAATCACGCGCAGGCGGATTCGGTGGAATTCCAGGTAGTCAGTGAATGAACGGAACAGCTCGATGAGAACGAACACGGACAGGATGGAGCTGACCAGCGTTTGCATGGCCACTTCATGCTTGAGGTTGCTCAAGGCCAGATAGAGCTCCTGCAGGACGCCAACGAAGGCCACGAAGAGGGTGACCAGCATGACCAGAATGAGAAAAATCACAATGACATCAATGATTTTTCCATAGATTCGCATGACGGACCCTTTGGGCCCCTGGATGCTTTTCAAGGACATGGTTTCACCTGGAATGATTAATAACGTCTAGCCTATGGGCCAGACACACGTCTGCCTCAGATTTTACTAAAGAATGGGGATGATTGAACGATAATAGTGTAGACGAAGCCCCCATGTGAGCAGGGCGGGTGGGTTGTGACGCCCGGCGCCCTGAAGTACCGAGAGGAAGAAGAATGAAGAATAAGACTCCGCCTACAGCGGTAGAACGCGTCATGAGGGAAGACGATTTCATCGTATCTACTACGGATACCAAAGGCAGAATCACTTATGGCAACCGGATTTTCATTGAATTTTCCGGATATGCAGAAAAGGAATTGCTGGGCGCCCAGCACAATATGATCAGGCATCCGGACATGCCGCGAGGGGTGTTCAAGTTTCTCTGGGACACGATACAGGGACAAAACGAATGTTTTGCCTACGTCAAGAATCTATCCAAGGACGGCAGCTTTTATTGGGTCTTTGCCAATGTCACTCCCCTGTTTGACCCTCAGGGCCGTATTGAGGGATTCTTTTCGGTCCGGCGCAAACCCAAGGCAGAATCTATAGCCATCATCAGCGATATTTACCGGGCCATGCTTGACATGGAACAGCGAGTCGGACCGCGAGAAGCCATGGACGCATCTCTTGGACTACTTCAAAAAATGCTGGCGGAAAAAGGGCTCACATACCATGAATTCATCCTTTCAATCTAGGCTGGCTCTTCTGTTATGGGTCAATGTGGTGGCTGAGGTCGCTCTGTCCGTGGTCAGTCTGACCTGGCAGCCATTCGGATTTTTCCTGTTGTTGCCTCCCCTGATATCCGTGCTGGTGGCGCTCGTGGGTCAGAAAATCGTCAAAACCATGCTACGCCCCTTGCCAAAACTCAACATCTTGGTTAAGGAAGTGGCGCAGGGACGTTTCAACAACCGGGTGACTGAAGTCGACGAAAATACCGAGTTGGGTGTGCTGTGCTGGAATCTCAACGACATGCTTGATCAACTGGGCACGTTTTTTCGTGAGCAGGGCACTACCTTTCGCAGCAATCTGGAGGGAAAGTTCTACCGAAAAACCATGCCTGTCGGACTTCATGGCGGTTTCAAGAAAGGGCTGCAAAACCAGGACGTCCTGTTGGACAACATGGCTGAGCAGAAGCGGGTAGCCATGCACAACAATCTGGTCACGCGGGAGATC
>JAJZEL010000136.1 GCA_021828575.1 Pseudomonadota bacterium | reverse complement strand
GGAATGCACCATCGGGCATGGTGGCTGTGCAGGTATCCGGTGCCCGGTTGCAACAGGTGCTTTCCGGGCTTGTGGCTGAGGTGGCCATCAGGATGGGAGAAGATCGGTACGTGGTGGGTGGGCTTGAATCATCCCTGGATGAACTGGAATCGCGTTTGCGAAGCGTGCCAGGAACGAGCAGTCAGCGCCTTCGGGTGCGTGTCCCGGCCCACACTTCATTGCTTGCATCGGCACTGGAGCCCTGGCGCCATGCCCTGGGGGCAGCCATGGGTCCGGCGTCCTGCCTGCCAGTGCTCTCGGATGTCATGGCGCGCGAAATCCGGAACCGGGACATGATGTTGAGTGCCTTGTCCCGTCAGATATGTACGGCTCTGTCGTGGAAGGATTGCCTGGACAGCCTGATGGAGTCCAGGGCGGACACCCTGCTTGAAATCGGTCCGGGCAATGCCTTGATCCGCATGGCCATGCACCATGGTGTCAGGTGTCGGGCGAGGTCATGGGATGATTTCAGGTCGTCTGAAGCCGTATGCGACTGGTTACGGGGAACGGGTTCATGACATCGAGTGCTCCGATACTGGCGGGTGTCTTCCTGATGGGACTGTACACGGGCGCACAGAATTTCATGGCAGGCGGAGGAACCTTCATCACCTACCCCATACTCGTCCTTCTGGGTCTCGATCCTGTGACGGCCAGCATGACTTCGGCGCTGGGGCTTTACCCCAACCAGATCAGTTCTGCCCTGGCCAGTCGTGCCCGATCCGAAGGCCTGCCATCATTGCCCCTCAGGGCACTCATGGCCGTCAGTGTGACAGGTGGCGCGATTGGTGCTCTGTTGCTGGTGGAAACTCCTTCAGCCTTCTTTTCCCGTCTGGTGCCCTGGCTCATGTTGTTTGCCACGATCGTGTTTGCCTGGGGTACCCGGCACGCGCCCATCTCCACCAAAAACCGGATGCCACGCTGGGGCATTCTCGTCATCCAGTTCTGTACCGCTGTGTATGGTGGATATTTTGCCGCTGGCATCGGATTTCTCATGCTGGCAACGCTGACCATGAATGGGCAGCCCACGCGAGTAGCCATTGCCACGAAGAATGTTCTCGTACTGGTGATGACTTCTGCTTCCTTTGTGATTTTCACCATGGCGGCCCGTGCCGTCTGGCCTGTGGTGGTGTCGTTGGCTGGTGGCGCCCTGCTGGGGTCATGGCTGGGCAACTGGCTGTTACAGCGCATCCCTATTCGCTGGCTGCGAATTTATGTGGTGACGCTGGGGGGAGGGTTGTCTATATGGTTGTTCATGCGATGATCACTGCGCACTGAACACCACGTTTTCCATGGGGGTCAATAATCTGCAGACATCTCCTTCTGCATGGAGCAACTGGGAAAAGGGCAGGGAGCACTCTGCCGATTCCAGGTACACGGTACCCACATGATGGTCCAGTGCGATTTTCCAGCTCTCCAGCGTGCAGGGAGACTGAAGGCGGCCCTGGTGGTCCGCCAGTCGCCTGAACAGTTTGGGCCAGACGAGTTGCTGGCGGTCCGACATGACAGTAATGTCAAGTAAAAACCCCTCATGGGTGCAGTCGTGAGCCCAGACACCCCGGCGAGCAACCTGGGCCTTTTTTGACAGCCTGCTGCAACCGTCACGGAGTGCCCTTGGCAGGGTCGTGTAGAAAGTGGGGTAGGCATGTCCCAGTTCTAGCAGGACACCATTGAGGCTGTGAGGAATCATTGCCGGCAACAGTGGTTGTTCGCTGCCATCCATGTGCCTGGCCAAGCCTCTGAAAACCCATCCCACCGCTCGACCGAAACGGTCCGTCCTGCTCAGTGCCAGAGTGCCATGCACCGCTTCGGGAAGGGTTTCCAGAACCTTTTCGTTTTTGTCACGCCGTATGGAACGAAAACCCAGATGGTGCAGCAAGGCATCAGCTGCCGCACCGGATGAGGGGCCGGGTTGGCGCAGGAGGCCCAGGCCAGTGGCCTGATAGTGGGTTTCGGGAGCGTCCAGTCCCTCGAGGCGCAAGGTGATGGCGCCGGTGGCGTGACAGCGGGTACCGGGAATGGAGCGGTCAGGAATGAAATGACAGGAGTCGCCGTCGGGCGCGCTGTGCAGGGGAGAAAATCGCCCACTGTACCAACGGATGTTCAGGGATAAACCTCCGCATCCAGGAAGCGGGCGCCGGCAGCATCTTTTGCGGCGAGAAGGGGCGAGGCGATTCCGCCTGCTTCCAGTGGCCACGTGATCCCCAGCGTATGGTCATTCCAGAGGATGCAGCGTTCCTCGGGGGCTGCCCAGTAATCCGTGGTCTTGTATTGCACCTCTGCCACCTCGGAAAGCGTCAGGAATCCGTGAGCAAACCCGGCCGGTACCCAAAGAATGTGGTGGTTGTCGGACGAAAGGTGAAATGAAGCCCAGCGACCGAAGGTGGAACTGCTGCGTCTCAGGTCCACGACCACGTCGAATATTTCGCCACTCAGCGCACGGACCAGTTTGCCCTGTGCCTGATGTATCTGATAGTGGAGTCCTCGCAAAACACCTCGCTTGGATCGCGAGTGGTTGTCCTGGACAAAGCGCACAGGCCAACCGACCAGTTGCTGGAAATGACGCTCGTTGTGGCTTTCGAAAAAGAACCCACGATCGTCCGTGAAAACGCGGGGTTCAAGCAGGTGAACATCTTGCAGGGCGGTTTCGATGATTTTCATGCGACATCCATGGTGAAGTCAGGTACCGGAGGGGCGGGAGTTCAGGCACAGTTTCAGGGCTTCGTACCAGTGAGGTAAGGCCATGTGAAAATGTTCCGACAGTTTTGCGTTATCGAGCAGGCTGTTGACGGGTCGGCGAGCCGGACTGGGCCATTGGTCCGAAGCGATGGGAACGAGTCGTGCGTGGCACTCGGGTCTCAGGGAAAAAATGCTTTTGGCAAATTCATGCCACGTGGTGCTGCCGCCATTGGTCATGTGAAACAGACCCGTGTGGGGACGCAGGGACTCCAGTCCGCACAATGGGTCATCAGGACAAGTGGACAGGGCGTCGGACAGAATGCGAACCGTGGCCTCTGCCAGGGAATGGGTCCAGGTGGGCGCTCCGGTCTGGTCGTTCACCACCTGGAGTTGTTCCCGCTCCTGACCCAGGCGAAGCATGGTGTTGAGGAAATTCTGGCCCTGCAGACCATATACCCAACTGGTCCTGAAGATCAGGGCAGTGGCTTTTGTGGCCAGCACGGCCTGTTCTCCGCGCCATTTGCTGAGGCCATACGCGTTGATGGGGTGGGGTTCGTCCGACTCCTTGCGGGCACCGGACCGTGAGCCATCAAATACATAATCCGTGGAATAGTGGATGAGGGGGATGCCAAGGTGTTCAGCCTCCTCAGCCAGTACCCCTGGAGCGGTGGCATTGATGGCCATGGCCAAGTGGGTTTCCTGTTCGGCGCGATCCACAGCCGTGTAGGCGGCGGCATTCACGATGAGTTGCGGATCATGGTGGCGGACGGCGCGCCTGATTGCATCAGCATCCGCCAGGTCCAGATGGGTCCGGTCCAAGGCAACGACGGTTCCCAGTTGGGCCAGCAGGGGTTGCAAGGCACGACCCAGTTGTCCGTGCGGGCCAGTCAGTAGAATGAGCATGGGAACATGTCCGGAATAGGCACCGGAATTGTAGTAGAATCTTGTGCTTTGCGGGCAGGAATCTGGACATCATGTTGTTAGGTAGCCTGGTGGCGCTCGTGACGCCCATGCATGAGGACGGTAGCCTGGATTTGCCGGGTTTGCAGGGGTTGATCGACTGGCATGTGGCCTCGGGAACGTCTGCTGTCGTAGTGGTGGGCACCACCGGTGAGTCCCCGACCGTTGACGTGGAAGAACACAGCACCCTGATCGAGTCGGCTGTCCGGTTTGCGGCGGGGCGCATCCCCGTCGTGGCTGGCACGGGGGCCAACTCGACCCGGGAGGCCATCGAACTGTCCCGTTTTGCCGGCAAAGTGGGGGCCAACTACACCCTGTCCGTGGTGCCCTACTACAACAAACCCACCCAGGAAGGCCTGTATTGCCATTTCAGAGCCGTGGCCGAAGCGGTGGACATTCCCATGATCCTCTACAACGTGCCTGGGCGTACGGTGGCTGACATGTCCAATGACACTGCGTTGCGTCTGTCCACCATTCCCAATGTGGTGGGCATCAAGGATGCCACGGGTGACATGGCCAGGGCTTGCGATCTGTTCATGCGCGCCCCCGAGGGTTTTGCCTGTTACACTGGTGACGATGCGACGGCGGCTGCCTTTATGCTGATGGGAGGACATGGGGTCATTTCCGTGACGGCCAATGTGGTTCCGGAAGCCATGGCCCGGCTTTGCAAGGCGGCGCTGCGTGGTGATGTGCGGGAAACGCGTGCCTGCAACGATCCTTTGCAGGCCCTGCACCGGGATCTGTTCATTGAAGCCAACCCCATCCCCGTCAAGTGGGCGTTGGCCGAAATGGGGCGCGTGGGTCTCGCGCTTCGCCTGCCCATGACACCGTTATCCTCCCAACATCATGACAAACTCCGTCTGGCCATGCATCAGGCGGGACTTCTGCAAGGTCTGTAGACTCATGAAAATTATGCACTGGAGCAAGAAAAGTGGCGCGCTGGGTTTTGTTGCGCTGCTGATGGCGGGCTGCACCATGCCCACGCACGTGTTTGAATCCAAGAAAGTGGATTACAAAACGCAGTCGGCAGACTCGGCTCCGCTGGAGTTGCCACCCGACATGTCGGGTGTCCAGACGGATGACCGCTATTCCGTCCCGGATGGTCATGGAACTTCCTATTCCCAGTATGCAAAGGAACAGGCGGCGGTCCAGGTACAGGCGTCTGCCTCTCCCAAGGATGACAGTGCCGTGTTGCCAAAGCCTGGTGGCGGTGTGCGCGAGGAACGGGATGGTATCTATCGTTGGCTCGTGGTCAAGGGAACCCCTGATCAGATCTGGCCAGTCCTGGAAAATTTCTGGAAATCGAACGGATTCAAGCTGGAGCAGGACGATCCCAAAACGGGTTGGATGGAGACTGAATGGACGCCTGATCAGGACATGGCACAACAGGATCTGTTCCATAGCGTGCTGAACAAGGTGGTGAATAACCTTTTTTCCAGTCCGGTCAAAAACAAGTTCCGTACACGGATTGATCGTGGTTCGGAGCCGGGCACGGTGGAAATCTATATCACGCAGCAGGGCATGGAGGAAACGCGGACCACGGACGGTAATGGCGTGGGGTGGCGCGTGAGATCGGAAGACGTGCAACTGGAAAACCGGTACGTGAGAAAACTGGCCATTCATCTGGGTGATACCGAGCAACAGGCAGAGGCCATGGTGGCGGAAAAGGACAAACCGGCGCCTGCAGCGGTGCCAGCTGCTCCTGCGGCCACGGCAGTGGCATCTGCTGAAGAAACCCCCTCGTCGTCGACTCATGCCACCCTGACCAAGTTGCCCAATGGCGACCCCCTGCTTTCCCTGCAGGAACCCTTTGACCGGGCATGGCACCGAGTGGGTATGGGGCTGGATCGCGCCGGCTTTACCATCGAAGACCGGGACCGGGCGGCCGGGGTGTATTACGTGAGCTATACGGATCCTGATGCCAAGGTGCAGAAGAGTCTCTGGTCCAGACTGGCTTTTTGGCGGCCTGATGACAACAGTGCGGCCACTAAAACGTATCGCGTTACGGTCACCAGCATTAGTGGCGAAGGTTCAAAAGTGGATCTGCGCGACAAGGACGATCATGTAGTGTCTCCAGACATGGCACGCCGCATTCTCACCCTTCTTTACGAGCAGGTGCGCTAGGCGTGATTCGCTTTGCCTCTTTGGGCAGCGGTAGCGAAGGCAATGGCTTGCTGGTGCAATGTGGAGAGACCCTGGTGTTGCTGGATTGCGGGTTTTCCAGGGTAGAGGCGGAACGGCGCCTCTACCGGCTGGGTGTTTCGCCCGCCGATCTGGATGGCATTCTTGTCACCCACGAACACACCGATCACATGAATGGTGTTGCCGGGCTGGTGCGACATCATTCAGTTCCCGTATATGGCAGTTTTGGTACCCTGTCAGCCTTGTGGGCTGACGACCTGGCGGGTTTTCCGCAGCATCGCGCTCAGGTGCTTCGTTGTGGGCAGCCGATTTTGCTGGGGGGGCTTGAGATCGAACCTTTTTCTGTTCCGCATGATGCCCGCGAGCCTTTGCAGTTTGTGTTGGGGGATGGCGTCCGGCGACTGGGGGTGCTAACGGATGTGGGGTGCTCGACGCCGCATGTCGAGGCCGTCCTCAGGTGTTGCGATGCCCTGTTTCTGGAAGCCAATTATGACGAGCAGATGCTGCGTGACGGGCCCTACCCTCAGGCGCTGAAAGCGCGGGTGGGTGGGCGTTTCGGTCACCTGTCCAATGATGAGGCGGCAGCTCTGCTGGGACGACTGGAGCATGCTCGCCTACAACATGTGGTGGCTGCGCATGTGAGTCAGAAAAATAACACGACGGACAAAGCCAGAAGTGCCTTGGCCAAGGTGCTGGGTTGGGAAATGGAACGCGTGCCAGCAGCAGATCAGACGTCGGGCCTGGACTGGCTCAGCGTGGAGTGAACACAAAAAAGCCGACCCATGGGTCGGCTTTTTCACAGGCAAGCAGTAAAAGCTTACTTGGAGGTACCGGCGGCAGGAGCAGCGGCAGGTGCGGCGGCGTCAGCAGCAGGCGCGGCAGGAGCAGCGGCAGGTGCGGCGGCGTCAGCAGCAGGCGCAGCAGGAGCAGCGGCAGGTGCGGCGGGAGCAGATGCAGCAGGAGCGGCATCGCCTTCAGTCTTGGCGGCGTCGCCGTTGGCAGGCTGGGTCTTGGCACAGGCGGCCAGAACAGCGGCGAACAGCGCGGCAATCAGGAGATTCTTTACCATGTAGATGAG
>JAJZEL010000066.1 GCA_021828575.1 Pseudomonadota bacterium | reverse complement strand
CCCTGTGCCGGGACGCCATGATGATCCGCTTCTCCATGGTTGTGCGCACTTCAACCGCGACGAGGCGCTGGCTGCGGTGAACCCGAACCCGATAAGGGACTTTTCACCAGCGAATAAGGCCGCTCCGCAAGAATAAACAGCAGGGCCGCCGGAGCCAGCGTGATCAGGAACATGAGCGGCAGAAGCCCCAGGGTCAGCCAGGGACCGTGGCCATCTCCCGGGATCACGAATGTCAGCATGTGAAAAGCAGTCTTCAGTGTCAGTCCATGCAACAGGTAGTAGGAGTAGCTCATGTTGCCCAGCCAGCGCACGGGCGTCCAGGTCAAAAAAAGGCTGAGCCATGACAAAGGGTTGGCAAAGCATGACCCGCACAGCACGAAAAAAGCCACAAACAGGACCAGTGCCTTGACCGTTTCTCCCACATGCCCCCCGACGGGCAGCAGCATACCCAGCAACCCGGCCACCAGCGCCACAAAACCGGCTGTTCCGGAAAGCCGCAGGACAGAACCGGTGATGACTTCGTAGAGCAAAATGCCCGAAATGAACATGATCAACCGGACAGGCCCTCCCTGCCACGCACTGTAGGCAGCCAGCAGGAACACCAGAACCAGGAAGAAACCCATGCGCCAACGCCTTTCGCGTTCCCTGAAGGCAAAGGCCATGACCAGCAGCGGGATGGCCAGGTAATAAAACATTTCATAGCTCAGCGACCAGGCCACAGTGATCATGGGCGTGACGGGAAACAGTCCGGGGAGCAGCAGGACATTTTCCAGGAGGTAGACCAGCGCAGCCCCTGTGGAATGAGGAACCTTGCTTTCTGCCGGCAAGGCCACTGACAACAGCAGATAAAGAACGAACACCACCAAAAATGCCGGATAGATGCGCTGGACCCGGCGCGCCATGAATTTCAGGAAAGGTTGCTGGCGTTCGAGCACCGCCCCGTAAATCAGGTAACCGCTGAGGACAAAAAACAGATCCACGCCAGCATTGCCCACCGTATGCACCCACCCCATCCATTGGGACAGTTGCACCGATGAGGCGTGATAGGGAGCAGAGAGGCTGGAAAAATGCACCAGAAAAACCAGAAAGACGGCCAGCCCCCTCAGCCCCTCCATGGAACGGATGTGGTGTCCCTGCCCTCCACGCGAGATTTCAAACCAGGTCGACAGCCTGTGCACTTTTTTGCTTCCTTGTCCAAGGGAAGCCAGCATATACCAGTCTGGGACCAGATCGTGGATGAGCTGAAAAAGCAGTCAGCACGCTACAGCAAAGGCCATACCCGCAGCTGTTCGCCAGGGGCATGGCCCATTCCATCACCGCTGTCCTTCCGCCTGCTTCATCATCCTGGCCCTCATCTGGGCAAAGTGCTCGTCCGCCACCTGCTTCTGGACAGGATCGAGGGTGGCGTACAGGACACCAAAGCTGTCGGCAATACGCTTGAAGTCTTCCATCTGCTCCTTTTTGAGGGTCATCATGCGGGCAAAATAATCCGTTGCCGAAGCCGGGGGATGCTGGTTTTCCCGCACGGCCTGTTCATGAGTATCCTCCAGGTTGCGACGAATGGCCCCCAGGTAGGCATCCCAGGCCGTCTGCTGGGCAGCTGTGATCTGGAGATCCTCCCTGAAATGCCCCAGGCGGTCATTCACCTTGATTTCATGATCGGAAAAACGCTGGTCCATCGTATCGCTCATGGAATCCGCATGGGCCGGCATGCCTGCCACCAGAACACCGACCACGGCCAGTGCTGGCCACCACCTGAATTTTTTGTCGTTCTTTTTCATTTTTTCCTCCAGACTCTCAGTCATCGTCCCCACCACCAAAACCGAAGCCGCCTTCACCAAATCCATATCCGCCCCCCATCATGCCAAAGCCATCCATGCCCATTTCCGGAGGACCAAATCCGGGACCGAATCCCGGTCCGAACCCGTCACCCATCATGGGACCGGCAAAACCGCCCCCCCCCAGTTGCATGTCACCACACCCTGCCAGCAACAAAAAAAGGCTGGCCACAAACATTTTCTTCATTTCGGCCCCTCTCGACAAAAGACAGTGCGATTCTACCCTGCCATTTGTAACGCACTTGTTTCGAATGGTGTCACGATAGCAGAGGTAGAATGCTCTCCATGCTGAAGAACCGGTCCTCCTTTCTGCTGGCTTTCCTGCTGTCCCTTTCCCTCCTGGGCGCCACCTACGGCCTGTGGCGTCCACACGTGTGGCTGGGCTACTGGCCCAACCGTTTCATGAATTACGCCGAGCGCCGTCTGGTGGGACATCCGGAACTCCAGTCCGTGTTCATGCCAGCCATCCTGGCCTTCAGAAACTGGGTGGACCTGCCGGAAGGCGCTGCGGAAGAAGCCCCTTTCATCGTGCCGCCCCCGCCCGACCTCATCGTGACGCCTGATCCGTCACCCGCCGCCCCGCTGCCCGGCTTCTCGGGACGAATCCTCCACGTGGGTCCCACCCGCGCCCTGACACGACCTTCGGAAGCTGCCCGTGTGGCACGGGATGGCGATGAGGTGGATCTGGACAGCGGTGTCTATCCGGGCGATGTGGCCGTCTGGACGCAAAAATCCCTGGTGCTGCGCGGGGTGAACGGACATGCACGCATCCTGTTCATGGACCGGACTGCTGAAGGCAAGGCCCTCTGGGTCATGCGCGGCGGCCCCTTCCTGGTGGAAAACGTGGATTTCATAGGTGCACAGGCACCTGACGGCAATGGTGCCGGCATCCGTTTCGAAACTGGACAACTAACCCTGAACCATTGCCTGTTCTATGACAACCAGGATGGCCTGCTCACTTCCAATGACCCGACCGCAGAACTGGTGATCAATGACAGCGAGTTTGGCTACAACGGGTCCGGCACCGGCCAGACCCATGACCTCTATGCCGGGTCCATCCGCTTGCTGCGCGTCAGGGGCAGTTTCTTCCATCACGCCAATGTGGGCCATCTGCTCAAGAGCCGCGCCGCCTTCAATGACATTGCATACAACCGCCTGACCGATGGCCCGGGAGGTCGTGCCAGCTACGAACTGGACCTGCCGGCCGGCGGAGTGGCCCGGGTACTGGGCAACCTCATCCAGCAGGGAGACAGTTCGGAAAATTCCAACATCATCGCCTTTGGCGAGGAAAAATACCTCTGGCCGGACAACCGGCTCTATCTGGCCAGCAACACCATCGTCAACGACATGTCCGGTGGCGGCACCTTTCTCAGGGTGGCGCCCTCCAATACCGGAGGAGTGACCGTTTATTCCGTCAACAACCTGCTGGTGGGAAAAGGCGACATGAGCATCCCTGCGGGGTTGGCCTTGACCTCACAAAATGACGTGCGCACCGACTGGCACCTGTTCGTTCAGCCCATGCGCCAGGACTACCACCTGAAACGCCCTGTGGAAGGACTCCATTTCGATCCTCCCGCTGCCCCCCAGGCTTCCGGCATGGGGTTGGTACCCCGTTTCGAGTATGTGCACCCCCTGTCCGTGCAACCATTGACAACCCCCCCCGAGTATCCGGGCGCCCTGCAAACACCGGAGCCCTGATGAGCGCGTTCCTGGGCCAGTGGCTGCTTCCTCCTGGTGATCTGCTGCTGCTTTCCGCACTCGGATTCTGGCTGATGCGCCGCCATGCGCTGCTGGGCAAAAGCCTCATGGCATTCTCCTGGCTGGCTCTGGGAGCCCTCTCCATGCCCTGGGTCAGCCATGTCCTGCTGGACAGCCTGATGCCCGCATACCACCCTCTGGAGGGTTCGCAGGCAGATGCCATCGTCATTCTGGCAGGTGGCAGCGTGCGGGGTCCCACGGAGTTCGGCCCAGCGGAGGGTGCACCCAAATGGATGACGCTGGAGCGCGTTCGCTATGGGGCCTGGCTGGCCAGGAAGCTGCACAAACCCGTGCTGGTGACGGGAGGTGACCCGGAACACACAGGCCATCCCGAAGCCGTCATCATGGCCCATGTGCTGCAACAGGATTACGGCATCACGCCCCGCTGGGTGGAAACCCGTTCCCGCACCACGGCCGAAAACGCTTCCGATTCCGCCATCCTGCTCAAGCGGGAGGGCATCACGCGCATCTATCTGGTGTCCCATGCCTGGCACCTGTCCCGCGCCATGCCCGAATTCGAGAAACAGGGGCTGACCGTCATTGCGGCGGGCACCGGTTATCACCATTCCTCGTCAGGCCTGTACAGTTTCCTGCCCAGTGCAGCCGCGCTGCACGACAGTTATTTTGCCCTGCACGAGTGGCTGGGGCGCGTCTGGTATCGCTGGCGCCCCGCCTTTCTTGCCGGAGGCCAGGACCTCCCTTGAATTCCTTGCTCCGCTCATGGTCCGGTCTGCTGGCGCTGTTCCTGTGGGCAGGGACAGGGTCCGCGCAGGGTGCTTCCATTGCCCTGTCGGGTCATTGGTACGCCATGTCCTCCTGCCCCGTGGACCGACCCACGCTGCCCGTCAACAGCGTCCCCCTGGATGAATTGTCCCGCACCCGTGCCCAGGACTGCTTCGTGGGCGATTTCGCCCTGGACCAGGCCACAGACGTGGTCATCGATTTCGGGAGTACGACGGTCATCGGGCGCTTCACCCACACCCTGTTCGGTGCTTCGGGTCATGTGGTGGCCCGTGCCGAAGGGGGCATCCAGAGTCATGCGCTCGACCCGTTTTTTTTGCGCCATGGGCGATCCCTTCATCTGCCCGCCGGACATTACACGCTCGTCACCCAACTGGATTCCCCATTCCTGCTGGCCCAACCACAGCCCCGCTTCGACACGCTGGACCAGTACCAGCAGGCCATCAAGCCGGGAGACGCCCTGACCCTGATCTGTCTGGGCATCCTTTCGGGGCTGATGTTCTATTACGCCACCCTGGCCGCCATCCGGAAAAACGCCACCGACCTCCTGTACGCACTGTTTCTACTGGGCAACCTGCTCTACAACGGCAGCGCCCTTCTGGTCTGGCCCGAATTGTTGCACCTGCACGGGTTCTACCTGATCAGCTTTCCCATCCTCTTTTCCAACATGGCATACGTGGGATTTGTCATGCGTCTGCTGGACCTGGATTATCAGGGCCACCCTTTTCTTTTCGTGGCTGGAGCAGCCTTGCTCGTCCTGCTGGGTGCCGGCGTGGTGGTGGCCCTGGCACGCCCCCACTGGTCACTGGAACTGGACCGGGCAGGGGTGGCCCTGTTCCTGACCTACGGTCTTGTGGCCGGCGTGGTTCGCACCCGACAGAAGCATGACCGGGCCCCCCTGTACCTTCTGGCGGTGGTGCTGTTTTTCATCATGGGATTCATTTCCATCTCGCTGGAAAAGATGTCGTCCGGCAGCATGCTCGCCGTGGAACACCTGGGGCTTTTGTCCGTCACAGTGGAAGCCATGTTGCTGTCCCTCGTGGTGGCACGCCAGTTTTCCAGCCTGCAGGAACAGTACGAGCAGGCCTGGGCTGACGCCATGCAGGATGCCCTCACCGGCCTCAGGAACCGCCGGGGCTTCATGGATGCGGGAACAGCGGAAGTGGAACGGGCCCGACGTTACGGGCGACCCTTGTCGATCATTTTCATCGACCTGGACAACTTCAAGCAGCTCAACGACACCAAAGGACATGATGTGGGCGACACGGCACTGATCATGGCATCCCGGGCGCTGAGCAAGGTACTGCGGTCCAACGACCTGCTGGCACGCCTGGGGGGTGACGAATTCGCCGTGCTGCTGACCGAAATCAGCCCGGACGCTTCCGCCGAAGCTGCCCAAAAACTGTTCAAGGTGGTCAATCTGGCATTGCGCGATTTTCCCCCTGTCACAGCCAGCATCGGGGTCATCAGTTTCTCTCGTGTCCGCCACAGTTTTGCCACCATGGTGAAACTGGCTGACGAACTCATGTACGAAGTAAAAAAATCCGGCAAGAACAACATGAGCTTCAAGCAGTACGACTGAAAAAGGCTCGCAGGGGTTCTCGATTCTTGACAGTGACGGCCGTGTAGACTTTAATTTGCAGACGTGGCAGCGCACTGACAGACAGTTATGACGCCACCTTACACTACCCGAGCGATCATCCATGGCACAGACCCATTCTCATCGCGTCATTTCCCTTGGGCTCGATCAGCGTCCTGTGCCTGCCGGTGCGCATGTCTGTCATATTTACGACAATGATGCGTCACACGAAGACATCCTGGCCCGATTTGTGCAAAGTGGCCTGGAGGCCGGGGAGTGGGTGTCCTGTTTCGTGGACAGCATGCCCCCCGAAGCACTCAGGGACCATCTGCTGCAACGGGGGGTGAATCTTCCGGAAACGTCCCACTGCGAGTTTCTGGAAGCCCGCGACGTCTACTGCCCCGATGGCCGTTTCGACTTCAGGCGCACCATGTCCATGCTGGAGGCCGAGCACGAACGCCACTGCCAGAACTGCAATGGGCTGCGCGTCACCGGTGAAATGAGCTGGGCCCTGCAGGGCATTCCCGGCTCCGAACATCTGCTGGAATACGAAACCCGGGTCAGCGCCCTGCTGGCGCGTTTGCAGATCACCGCCATCTGCCAGTATGACTCGCGCCGTTTTGATGGGGACACCCTTTACCGGCTTCTTCAGGTCCACCCCATGATGATCGTGCGCGATCAGGTGATCCTCAACCCCTATTACCATCCCTGACACCCATGAAGGTACCCAAGGAATCCGTTCATCCCAAGGCGGAAGTCCTGGGGCGGTTATTGGTCATCCAACAATCGCTGGACGTTCTGCCTGACCGGAAAAATCTGACTGATTTTCTTCAAGCCACGATGCTGGATGTTCCGGGCATCCGCGGATGCCATGTACGACTGACCGACGACCATGAAGAGGGCGGAGGGCCCTTCAAACCCACGGACATTCCTGTCAGCACGACACGGAACAACTACGGGATCATCCATCTGGAAATTGCCGATCCAGTCATTTTCGGGATTTAC
>JAJZEL010000132.1 GCA_021828575.1 Pseudomonadota bacterium | reverse complement strand
TTTGGCTGCGGCTTTCATGAAGGCTTTCATGGCGGAATCCAGGCCCGCATAACCCACACTGCCTTGATCCTCGAGCTGCATCTTGAAGCCACCCACCGTCCCTAGCCCCATGACGGGGGGGGGGGGAACACGGCGATGAAAGCCTCTTTGATGCCAGCGTATTGCATGTTCAATGCACCTGCTATGGCACCTGCAGACAGGGCTTTTGATTTTCTGTCTTCAAAGGGTTTCAGTGTGACAAACACAATCCCGGCGCTTGAACTGTTCGTGAAGCCGTTGATGGACAGGCCGGGAAAGGCCACTGCGCTTTCCACGCCGGGCTGTTTCAGTGCAATCTCGCCCATCCGTCGAATGACATTCTCGGTCCGGTCAAGGGACGCCCCACTGGGTAGTTGGGCAAAACTGACCAGGTATTGCTTGTCCTGGGCCGGGACGAACCCGCCGGGCACGTGATGGGCCAGGAGCGCGGCCAGGCCCAGCAGCACGGCATAGACCCCTGCTGCACGTCCCTTGCGGAAGATGATGCCGCCAACCACCGTGCTATAACGTGTCGATGATCTTGAAAAAAGACGGTTGAATCCGGCAAAAAACCGGCCAAATACCCGATCCATCAGAATGGTCAGTCGATCGGGGGGGGCATCCTTGCCCAGCAGGAGCAGAGCGGAAAGCGCGGGCGAAAGGGTCAGGGAGTTGAAGGCCGATATCACTGTCGATATGGCTATCGTCATTGCAAACTGCTTGTAGAACTGTCCGGTCAGGCCAGTCATGAAGGCCAGAGGCACGAACACGGCCACCAGGGTCAGGGCGATGGCGATGATGGGACCACTGACCTCGCGCATGGCCCGATAAGTTGCTTCACGAGGCGACAGTCCGGCTTCGATATTGCGTTCGACGTTTTCCACCACCACGATGGCATCGTCCACCACAATGCCGATGGCAAGCACCATTCCGAACAGCGACAGTGCATTGATCGAGTATCCCAGGCCCAGCATCAGCGAAAACGTGCCGACGATGGAGATCGGAACGGCCAACAGGGGGATGACCGAAGCACGCCATGTCTGAAGGAAAAGGATCACCACCAGGACAACCAGCGCAACGGCTTCAAGCAGGGTATGCACCACAGCCTTGATGCTGGCCCTGACGAACTGGGTGGGGTCATACACGATCCTGTACTGGATCGATGACGGGAAATCCCTGGACAGTTCGCGCATGACTGCACGCACGTTCGAGGACACTTCCAGGGCATTGGATCCGGGTGCCTGGAAAATGGGAATGGCCACTGCCGGCTTGTTATCAAGCAGGGATCTCAGACCGTATTCGGACGCATCCAGTTTGATGCGGGCAATGGAGGAGAGTCGGGTGATCTGTCCGTCGGGGCCGGCCTTCAGAATGATGTTTCCAAAATCCTCCACTGACTTCAGGCGTCCTTTGGTGTTTATGCTGAGTTGTAGCGGAATGTGGCTGTCACTGGGAGGGCCGCCAATGACCCCGGCGGCCACTTGAACATTCTGTTCCCGGATGGCTTTGACCACGTCGGAGGCGGTAATGCCCAGTTGGGCGGCTTTATTCGGGTCAAGCCAGATCCGCATGGCATAGTCGCCGGACCCGAACAGCCCTACTTCACCCACGCCGGGTATGCGAGCCAACCTGTCCTTGACGTTGAGTACTGCATAATTGCGCAAATACGTCATGTCGTACCTGTTGTCGGGCGACAATAGGTGGACGACCATGGTCAGTGTCGGCGAACTCTTCATGGTCGTGACACCCAGACGCTGCACGTCGTCGGGAAGGCGGGGCAGGGCTTCAGAGACACGGTTCTGTACCAGTTGCTGTGCCTTGTCCGGATCCTCATCAAGCTTGAAGTAGATGGTCACCGTCAGGTTGCCGTCACTGTTGGCCTGAGACTGCATGTAAAGCATGTTCTCAACACCATTGATGGCTTCTTCCAGCGGTGCGGCCACGGTTTCGGCTATCACCTTGGGGTTGGCGCCAGGGTACTGGGCACGCACGACAACGGAAGGAGGCACCACTTCCGGGTATTCGGAAATGGGCAGCTTGAACAGCGAAAGAATCCCGGCCAACAGGATCAGTGCAGAAAGAACGCCCGCAAATATGGGGCGATCTATGAAGAATTTTGATATGTTCATACGCTCTCTTTTGAGGGGTGCGATTTCGGCTTACGAGCCTTGTGATGCCGCTTCCATGGATACCGTGTGGGGCAGGATCCTGTCACCCGGATGGACGCGTTGCATGCCATCCACCACGATGCGCTCCCCGGGCTTGAGGCCGTCCGTGACGATCGCGAGGCCATTCTGGATGGCTCCAAGGTGAACTTCCCGGTACAAGGCCTTGTTGTCCTCGTTCAGCACAAGGACAAACCGCTTGCTCTGATCAGTGCCCACAGCCTTCTGGTCAATCAGGATGGCTTCATGTGGCTGATCGACACCCAGACGAACGCGTGCATAAAGTCCGGGAAGGAGTCGGCCATCCGTATTGTCGAAAATAGCCCTGACCTTGATCGTTCCGGAAGAGGGATCAAGGCGGTTGTCAAAGGAACTGATCTTTCCCTTGCGGGGATAATCGGATTCATCGCTCAATCCAAGATAAACGGGCAGGGCAACGTCTTTTTGGGAAGCCACCGGGTCAACGTATTTCAGGAAGTTTTTTTCATCCACGTCGAATGAGGCGTAGAGCTTGTCGGACGTGACCAGTGTGGTGAGCGGAGCAGATTCTCCGGCAGTGACCAGATTGCCTTCCGTGACTTCCACGTGGGAAATTCTTCCGCCAAACGGGGCGCGAATCTGTGTGTATTCAAGATTCAGTTGGGCAATGCGCAGATTTGCCTCCGCTGACAGAACGGCTGATGAGGCCTGTCGGGCATCGCTTTGCCTCTGCTCGAATTCCTTTTTGGCAATGGAATGATCGGTAATCAGGTCCTGAGCCCGGGACAGTTCGGACGTGGCGTATGCATTTTGGGCAGTCGCCGAGGCCAGTTGGGCCTGGGCACGCTCCACGGCAGCTGCGTAGGGGCGAGGGTCAATCGTGAACAGGACATCCCCCTTCCTGACGAGGCTTCCGTCCCTGAAGTGTACGATGGTCAGAATTCCGGAAACCTGCGGTCGAATCTCCACGTGATCGATGGCTTCCAACCTGCCTGAATAATCTTGCCAGTCAATGATGTTCCTACTGACGACTTCAGCCACATCCACGGGGGTTCCTGCTGGGGCAGAAGCGGGCACGGCGTTGGCATTGCCGTGGTCAATGCCCCAGACGCCCGCTGTCACCGCGATGATTCCCGCCATTACCACGGCATATTTGTAGGACCCTGATTTGCGCTTGGGTTTGGCCTGAGGAGAATTTGTCATGTTGGAGGCTCCGGAATGAACAATTTCAGTGGAAAGGAGGGGGCCGCGGGCATGATGAACATCTGGCGCGGAACCCATTCGCTATCCCTGTCTTTAATGTAAGGTGACTGTAGAAAATTTGTATTTCGTCCATTTTCGGTGTTAAATTGATTCGAATAAATACTGTATTTGTGACTACACTGTTCGTTAATTCGTTAACAATCGGGGGTGAAATTGGATAAGCTTCAGGCCATGAAGGTTTTTATGGGGGTGGTAGAGGCCAGCAGTTTCACCCGCGCAGCCGATAACCTGAACTTGCCGCGGGCAACGGTCACCACAGCCATCCAGCATCTAGAGCGCTCGCTCAAAGTGCGACTTCTGAACCGCACCACCCGCAGCATCGGTTTGACGCACGATGGTGCAGCCTATTACGAGCGTTGTGCCCGGATACTTGCTGACATCGAGGAAACAGAGGCCGTCTTTCGTGATGGGGCCAGGAGTCCGCAGGGACGCCTTCGGGTGGACGTGCCTTCAAGCGTTGGCAAACTGCTTCTGATCCCGAATCTTCGGGAGTTTCATGCCCGATACCCGGACATTGAACTGGTCATCGGCATGGGAGACCGTCATGTGGACCTGGCTCGGGAGGCGGTGGATTGCGTGATCCGGGGCGGTGAAATGCAGGATTCCAGTCTGGTGGCCCGACGGATCGGAACGGTCAGATTCGTCTGCTGTGCTGCACCGGATTACCTGGAGCGCAACGGGACACCAGCCAGTATCGAGGACCTGCGGCATCATTTGGCAGTGGGGTACCTGTCGAGCCGAACCGGGCGGATTTTCGACTGGGAGTTCACAGTCGACGAAGAGCCCGTGCTGGTCAAAATGCGCAACAATGTTTCCGTCAATGATGGTGATGCCTACATTGCCTGTGGTTTGCAGGGGCTCGGCCTGATTCAGGTGCCACGGTACATGGCGTTGCCCCACATTCAGTCAGGAAAGCTGGTGGAAATCCTTAAGCACCTTCAGGCGTCCACCATGCCCATCTGGGCTGCATACGTACAGAACCGCCACCTTTCGTCCAAGGTCAGGGTTTTTGTGGACTGGGTGTCGGAGTTGTTCCAGTCTTGCTCCCTGTTGAGTGGGGTTGGTCTCGGAACGGACAAATGCCACCTGGCCCCGGTGCAAAATACCATGAGGGCGGAGTTTGAGCAGATGAGCTAACGCACAACCCCTTTGGGTTGTGCAGCCCGCCCGTGTTCAGGCGTCTGGAGTTCCGACCTGAGTCAGCGGGAATTCAGAAAGCGTTCCTTGAACGGAACCGGGCAAAGCTGAAACCCATCAGGCCCACCAGCATCACGGCCCACATGGGAGGCTCGGGCACGTTACTCGTGGCAGTTGTCGGGGTGACAGCCGTGTTGTAGATCATGACCGAGGCAATGGAACCATTGAAATATTCTCCATAGCTTTGGAATTGAGCACCAAAGCGGGTGTCGGTACCGCCGGTTCCAATGGTGGCAAAATTGGTGGTGTTGTACACCAGGGTACCGTTGATCCACAGGTCACTGCCGCTGGCGCTTGAACTGAACAGAAAAGTGTTTGACCCGCTGCTCGGGAACGCGACGTTGATCGTGCCCAGACTGTCGCCAAGACGAATGTCTGGTGAAGGGGAAGTAGTGGGATTTGTCCCGATATAAAACCCGGGGCCTCCAGAAGATCCCTGGGAAATCATTTCGCTGTAAGCAGAGGTCGACGGCACTCCCGACGCAGTGATTTCAACGGAATAGGCGCCTGACGTGGGCAGCAGGTAGCTATTGAACTGGACGTACTGGCTGCTGGCACTATTCAGGTTCAATGTACCGCCACTGATGGTGGCGCCATTCATCAACGTGCCGTTGTCACTTCCGACTGTGTCAACGACGCCACTGGAGTTCGAGAAGTTGTAATCGTGAATCAGACTGGCGCGAGCAACAGAAGAAAAAACAAGCAAGGTTCCCATGATTGCCAACAAGGACGAGAATTTTTTCGGCATGACACCTCCCCAAACTATTGTCTGACGGAACCTGACCATGATCACGGCCCTCTTTAAGATTGCCATTGAATAAAACAACACTTCAATGTTGCTCAGATGCAAACGAGCAATATTCAGGCCATAGAACAATTTTATTTTTTAAAACAACTTATTGCGTGTATTTTTTGGGGTTTTTTCAGGTGAGGGGTGTAAAGTTTTTCGACTTTCCGGACAGGACCTCGGTTATCAAATCAGATGATTACGGTTTTTAACGAACTTTTCGGTAAAAGGTCAGTCCATTTCTGGCCCGAGTTATCAGGCCATGTTTTTGTATCTGGAGTGTGTAATGAAAAAAATAAGTGCCGTTATTCCCTTGACATTCGTATTGCTGGGCGCATCCCCTGCCTGGGCTTCCGGTTTGCCGGCGGCCATTGCGGAAAAGCACCCGGAGTTGGTGAAATCCGAACATGACCTGCTGGCGCAGTCCAGAGTGGCCCATGTTCAGAAAACCGCAACCGGACGCATGTCCCACAAGGAGGTGGTTGTCCAGCACGCGAAAAACAGCAACAATTCCCATCTCTAAACCACTTGCGGCGCTCGACGCCGCATGCCCTGATGGGAAAAATCACCCTTTACTGCCAGCCAGGTGCGCGCATGACGCGTCTGGCTGGCATTCATGATGGAAAACCCAAGGTGCAGTTGCAGGCACAGCCAGCAGATGGCGAGGCCAACAAGGTGTTGGTCCGGTTTTTGTCTGCCTTGTGTCACGTACCCCAGTCCGCAGTCCATATCGAGTCGGGAATCTCCTCGCGGATCAAGCGGGTGAACGTGACAGGGCTTGATGACGGTACATTGGCGGTGCTGTTGGGCCTGGGGGGAGGTTGACGGCTACCAGGGAGAGTACATCCACGGGTACCCCCCCATCATGGCCGGATCATAGCCCATCCCCATGCCGTAGTACCCAACGGGGTAGTCCTGGACGGGCTGGCGTTTGGGCCAGAGGTACACCGTATCCGCAGCCAGATGAGGGAAGATGTAGTCGTACTTGCCGATTTTTCCAAACGTTGGTGTTTGAACGGTGCCCGTGAACGTGATTTCACGTTTCAGGTGATAAATCTCGGGGTCATAAAAACCCGTGGCGCAGGCAATGAAGCGGCCTGTTGTCTGATCATCGTCCATCGGGCGGGCTTCGGAATCCAGAGGACGACCCACCACCTCAAAGCAGGTTTCCTTCTTTTCAGTGGTGTTGATGGTGGCAATGGTGCCACCCCAGCGCACTTCCATGCCTACCACATCCGGCCGGGTTTGGGCCTCGTGGGGGGTGACGGCCGAAAAATTGTTGCCAGCCAGTTCAGCTGGCGGGACGGATGCGCAGGCACCCAGAACCAGAAAAGGCACCACACGCAGTCCTGCAAAAAAGAGATTGTCCTGACGCACAGAATGTCCCCAAAGGCGTGATCTGCACGGAGCATAGCAAATGATGGGGAACGAATGGTTACCGGGTGTTTCCGTGACGCAATGGGAAAATTTTGGCATCGGACGATATAATGGCGAGGCCGTGGGGGGTTAGCTCAGCTGGGAGAGCGTCTGGTTCGCAATCAGAAGGTCGGGAGTTCGATCCTCCTACTCTCCACCATTTTCCCAAGGCCAGACCATGCTCTGTGTCCCTGGAAGCATAACTTTGCCGCTCCGGCAAGGATATGCTTCCAAATCGGCTCGGCAAGATTATGCTTCCAAGCGGGGTCGGGCGAACTGACATCGGTTGGCACGGCCAGCGTCTTACGGGAAAACCTCCGCTAGCAACACACCCTGAAGTCTGCAGATGGTGATGCGTAGCAACGATGGAGGCGTCGACCGGAATACCTCGTTAGAAATACTTTGAGCTACCTATCCCCCGACCACTCTTAATTTTACATTACCCGATTTTCTTGACTAGATAGTTGAACAGCGTGCGCACAGCATTTACGGTCAGTTCAGCTTCGTGATTTTCCAAAAGTGTTTCGTTTGGATGTGCAATGCTTCCATGGTTGCGAATGGTGTTTAGCGAATCAACAACCGTCGCAAAGGCCATCAGGATTCGATTGGATTCCTTTTCATGGTGACCAAGGTTTTGTAGCGCGGGATGTTGGGTTCTCAGTACCTTGAACAAGGCAGTTATAGGAGCATTGTCTGGAACTCGGAGCTGAGTCTCTGCGCAAACCGATTGCAAGTAACCATGAAGAGCTGTGTGTAGTCTGTCAATTGCACTTGTGGCCCCATTGGACAACAGCAGGCTATCTGCATCAGAAAGAGCTCTTCTTACGAGATCGGTCGCGGAGATTGACGGTAATATGCTTGGAACATGTGCTTCACTTAGCCCAATATCAGATAAGACATCTTGGGAGTTCCGTTCCAAGTAAGGCTTTATTTTGTTATGTTCTATAATTGAGACCAAGGCTTCATTATCATTCTGAACGAGGTAGTGGAGGACCTGAAACACACATCCACCGTAGTCGTCGTCCCCAAAGCCGAGACTGCGAAGCAGCCGAGAATGTCCAGTTATATACTCATGGTGCCCGGTCAAGTAGCCAATCTCGTTCCAGTCTCCGCTATCAAATTGCGCAACGATTGCTTTTTGAAGAGCGAGTATCAACCGTCCTCTAAGTTTTGAGTCGTAGTCTATTTGCTCGATACCCATAGATCCTCTGCCTAACTGAATTCAGCGGACGCCGCATGTAGATCACTGGAACGAATGGTTGGGCACTTCACTAGATTGACCCCACGAGCCCTGCAATGGCGCTCGCCTTCTCGCGCTGGGAGGTCTGTCTCAGCGCTCAGATCAAAAGCACTCGTTGGTGGTGTGACCGCGCTACCATTTGTCAGGAAGGAAGCGTATCTTGTCACTTCGTTTACAGGCTTCCTGTCGAAGGGCGGTCGTTACGTGCTCTCTTCCGTCCGTAATCAAGTGCTCAATATGTATTAGGATCGGCAGATTGTTCCCGGTACTCAATTCCTGGTTATTTTATTATCAGGACTGGAGTCGTTTGTGAGGTTCTGGACCTTTGAGCGTCAACTGGTTGCCGGGCTCATTGCCGTTGGACTGGCTTTGGTCGCGATTTTCGCCGTATCCGTGCGCAATACTTCGCAACTCATGGCCACTTCCTGGATGGTGGGGCATACTCAGGAAGTCCTTGGTGATCTGGAATCCCTCCAGTCCGCCATGGTGGACACCGAAACCGGGGTACGTGGCTACCTCATCACCGGTCAAAAAGCGTTTCTCGATCCCTACTACGCTGCCCGTCCCTTGGTGGGTAAACGCCTTGGAAACCTCACAAGCCTGACAGCGGACAATCCTGACCAGCAGAAGCGGCTATCCATCCTGAATGAGGAGATAAGCAGACAACTGGGGTACTACGAAAACCTCGTGATTACGGCAAACGCTTTGGGCATCGAGGCAGGCCGAAAAATTGTCATGAACGGGGCTGGAAAGACGAGCATGGATGAAATTCGTCAGGTGTTGGGCGACATGCGGCATGAGGAAGAACGATTGCTGCGCATCCGACAGAGGGCTTCCGAGCAAAGTAATCGCAACACCAATTCTTTTCTCAGTGTTCTGCGTGTTTTCATGATTTCTGTGCTGGCGGGCTCATATTTCATCACTCGGCGGGAAATGAAATTGCGTCGCAGAGCTGAACAGGGTCTGCAGACCCTGAATGATGAGTTGGAACAGCGGGTCCAGGCGCGTACCGCAGATCTGGAGGAGGCCAGTCTCGCCTTGCGGGAGAGCGAAGCGCGATTGCAGACTTCGTTGGAAAATCTTTCCGAGGGGGTGATCATAGCCAATATGGATGGTCAGCTATTGCATTTCAATCGTGCGGCACTTGCCTTGCATGGTTTTTCAGCACTGGAGGAAAGCCGGCTCGATTTGCCGGGTTTTACCCGACTCATCGAGCTTTTCACATTGAATGGGGAGATCATTCCCCTCGAACGATGGCCTCTTTCCCGGATTGTTCAGGGTGAAACATTGAAAAATCTCGAAGTCGAGGTCAGGCATGTGCAAGCAGGCTGGTCGCGAATTTTCAGCCACAACGGATCGTTGGCTCGCGATGCGGAGGGAAAACCATTGCTCGCAGTGATCACGATCACCGATATCACTGAAAGAAAAAAATCCGAGCACAAAATCGTCACTCAGCTGCAGCACTTGCGACTGCTTGACCAAACTACCCGACTCATTGGTGACCGCCTTGATTTGCAGAGCATTTTCCAGGTGGTCATCCGATCTCTTGAGGACAGCCTGCCGGTGGATTTCAGTTGCATCGCTTTATTCGATGCTGCCCAAAATACTTTGACCGTGTCTCGGGTGGGATTGAAAAACAAGGGCTTGGCCAGCGAGATTATGCTGGTCGAAAATGGAACCGTGGCCGTAGACGACAATGGGCTGGGTCAATGTACGCGGGGTGAACTGGTCTATGAATCCGATATTTCCAGTGCCCCTTACCCATTCACGAAATTGCTTGCGCGCGGTGGACTGCGCTCGCTTGCCATGGCTCCGCTTCGTTCTGAAAGCCAGGTATTCGGCGTTCTGGCGGTGGCAAAAAAGGAAGCCAATGCCTTTTCCAGCGACGAATGTGAGTTCTTGAGGCAGTTGAGCGAACATGTGGCCCTGGCTGCGTGGCATGCTCAGCTGCATGCGGCATTGACCCAAGCCTATGATGATCTTCGACAGACACAGCAGGTCATCATGCAGGAGGAGCGTTTGCGAGCTTTGGGGCAGATGGCTAGCGGCATTGCCCACGACATCAACAATGCGCTTTCCCCTGTGTCTCTCTATGCCGAATCGTTGCTCGAGAACGAAAAAAACCTCAGCTCTCGCGCCAGAAACTATCTTGAAACAATTCATCGGGCTGTGGACGATGTCGCTCAGACAGTGGCCCGGATGCGGGAATTCTATCGCCAGCGTGAAATGCAACCGGATCTGACGCCAGTGGATGTCAATCGTCTGGTGCATCAGGTGCTCGATCTGACGCGGGCACGCTGGCAGGACATGCCGCAGAAACATGGCATCATGATCAATGTCCAGACGGATCTTCAGGAAGATCTGCCTGCCATCAGGGGGGTCGAAAACGAATTTCGCGATGCGCTCACGAACCTGATTTTCAACGCGGCGGATGCCATGCCTGCAGGCGGCACGCTGGTGTTGCGTACCCGGCTTTTAAAAGCGGAGGACTCCAGGCAGGGCACTATTTCCCTTGAAGTCATTGACAGTGGAATCGGGATGGATGAGACGATTCGCCAGCGTTGCCTGGAGCCATTCTTCACTACCAAAGGGGAACGCGGCACGGGGCTGGGTCTCGCCATGGTGTTTGGCATGGCGCAACGTCATAACGCTGTTCTGGAAATTGAAAGTGCTCCTGAAAAAGGCACCACCATGCGATTGCTGTTTGCAGTTCATGGCTCTGTTGCCATGGATTCCGACGTTGTGGTTTCTCCCACAAAACCCATCTCTCGGCTGCGTATTTTGCTTATTGACGACGATCCTATTCTGTTGAAATCACTTTCCGACACGCTGGAGATGGATGGTCATGTCGTTGTTTCCGTGAATGGCGGGGAGCAGGGGCTCTCGATTTTCGATTCATTCGCGCGACAAGGGAAATCCTTTGATATCGTCGTTACAGACCTTGGCATGCCTTATGTGGATGGCTACAAGGTGGCCGCTTCAATAAAACAGCGGTCTTTTGATACTCCCGTCATTCTGTTGACGGGGTGGGGGCGGCGATTGATCGCCGAAGGGGGAACTACTGCCAATGTGGACCGCGTGCTGGCCAAGCCCCCTAAGCTGAGGGAGTTACGCGAAGCGTTCTCCATGCTTTGTGCCAATAAATCATGAGACCAAACCCATGCTTTCTCCCCTTGCCAATATTCTGATCGTGGATGACGAGTCCGCTTCGATGCGTGCCTTGTGCGACACGCTCAAGGAAGAGGGCTACCGAACGATGGGATGTGATTCTGGAGAAGCTGCGCTGAAATTGCTGCGAGAAGAACAGTTCGATCTGTTACTGACTGACCTGATGATGCCGCAAATGGATGGGGTGACTCTTCTCACAGAAGCGTTGAAAATAGATTCCCAGCTCGTGGGTATCCTGATGACGGGGCGTGGCACCATCGAAACAGCAGTCCAGGCCATGCAGGCAGGAGCGCTGGATTACGTGCTGAAGCCCATCAAACTGTCTGCCATCCTGCCGGTGCTGTCAAGGGCTGTTGGCATCAGGCGATTACGTCTTGAAAACATGGAACTGCGCGACACGGTCGCCATCCATGAGCTGAACCAGGCCATTGCCCATACTCTTGACCCCAATGTACTCCTGGACAAGATTGCTGACGCTGCATTGGCCCAGTTCGATGCGGACGAGGCATCCATTATGCTGCTCATGGAAGACGGAAAAACCCTTTATGTCGCTGCCGTTCGCGGTGACCAGCGCAGCGTGTTGCTGGGTACGCGTCTTGCGGTGGGGGAAGGCATTGCCGGGAAAGTGGCTGAAACTTGCGAACCCTTGCTTGTTAGCGGGGAAACGCCCGATTCCTCCTTAATGGCCAAGCGTTCCCGTTCTGTCAATCGCTCGGCGCTGTCCATGCCCATGATCACACGAAACAAGCTCATCGGGGTCCTGAATGTGAGCAGCGTGCAGCGCCAACGCCCATTCACTTTCGGTCAAGTCAAGGTGTTCAGTGTGTTTACCAATGCTGCTGCGGCCGGTATCGAGGCTGCCAGGCTGCATGACGGCCAGAGACGTGTCGACGCGCGTTATCGGGAAGTACTGAATATGGCCGCTGATGGCATCATTTCCACCGACGATAACCAGCGGATTGTCGTTTTTAATCGGGCAGCGGAATCCCTCTTTGGGTATGCCACGGCTGAAGTGATGGGACAATCCCTCGATACCCTTCTTCCGGATCACATGATTGAAGCTCACCACCGTCTGATGCATTCCTTTGGTCAGTTGCCTGATTCTTCTCTGATCATTTCACCGCGCAATCGTCGGATACAGGGAAAAAGAAAGGATGGCAGCCTGTTTCATGCTGAGGTCAGCATATCAAAACACACCGAGCAGGATAAGACGCTGTTCACTGCAGTGATACGTGATGTGACACTACGCATTCAACAGGAGGAAAAAATAGCTCGCCTGACACGCATCCAACAGGTGTTGAGTGGCATAAATTCGGCCATCGTCCGAATTCAGGAACGCGGCCTTTTGCTGAAAGAGGCATGCCGCATCGCAACGCAATATGGGGGGTTCGGAATAGCGTGGATTGGCATGCCTGATGCTGAAGAGAGTGAAATCGTGTCTGCCGTCTGGGAAGGCAGTCCCGAGGACTCACCATTTTCCGAGAAGCGCGTCAGTATAAGGTCTGCCCAAGGGCAAGGCGGCGGACTTTTCCAACGCGTCATCCACTCCGCATATCGCCAGTTCAGCAATAACCTTGATGAAGAAGACTTCCACGAGGATGCGTGTGTGGTGGAGGCCTTGCGAATGGGGTTTCGCTCTGCCATCGTCCTGCCGTTCATGCAGGACGATGGCGTTGTCGGACTGATGGCCTTGTTTGCACGTCAGCCGGATTTCTTTGATGCAGAGGAGCTCAAGCTACTGGATGAGCTTGCGGGGGATATTTCCTTTGCGCTGGATCACATGGCCAAGAATGAAAGAGTGAATTACCTGGCCTTTTACGATGCTCTCACGCGACTTCCTAACCGAGCGTTGTTCAATGACCGGTTGGAACAATGGGTCAGCACTGCAAAATGCGAGCAGAGACAGTTTTCGGTGGTCATGCTAAACCTGGAACGGTTTCGCAATGTCAATGAAACCTTTGGTCGGCAGGTTGGGGACGAGTTGCTCCGAAAGGTGGCCTACCGCCTCAGCGATGCCTTGACTCAGGCCGATATGGTGGCGCGCATTGGCGCTGATCATTTTGCGCTTGCCGTATGGATGCTCGAAGGGAAAGATGGCATGACGCCAGTCCTTGATGGGCTCATGACCAGGACATTTGCCGTCCCTTACGAGGCGCGAGGTGACACGCTGAGGCTCTCGGCACGCGCCGGCATTGCAATATTTCCCGACGATGGCATCAATGCTGAAAGTCTTTACCACAATGCTGAAGCCGCATTGCGTTCGTCGAAGCAAAAGGGGGTCCCTTACCTCAGGTACACGCCGCAAATGAATGCCATGGTCAATCAGGCCCTGCTGATGGAAACCCGATTGCGTAACGCCATTGAACAAGAGCAGTTTGTGCTTTATTACCAACCGAAAATCCATTTGGACACGGGATCGATTTGCGGATTTGAAGCTTTGATACGGTGGAATGACCCGGAAACCGGAATGGTGCTTCCCGGAAAGTTCATTCCGCTGCTGGAGGAAACTGGCTTGATTTTCGAAGTCGGTCGTTGGGCAATGAGTCAGGCATTGAAAGATCATGCAAACTGGGCGGCGATGGGTTTTGAGCCACCTCATGTGTCGGTCAATGTCTCTTTTGTTCAACTCCGACGGAAGGACTTTGTGAATGTCGTTCGCAATATTCTTGAAGAGCAGAAAGAAGAACAACACGGACTGAACCTGGAACTCACCGAAAGCATCATCATGGATGACATTGAGGACAACATCTCCAAATTGCGGGCCTTGACCGAACTCGGGGTCAAGATTCATGTGGATGACTTTGGAACCGGCTACTCTTCCCTGGCCTATCTGACGAAGTTGCCTGCTAGTACGCTTAAAATCGACCAGTCATTCGTTGGTACCATGCACAATTCCCCGGAAAGCATGGCTGTTGTTTCCACCATCATCTCACTGGCCCATTCCGTTGGTCTCAATGTGGTTGCCGAAGGTGTCGAAACACCAGAACAGGCCGAGACACTCAAGCAACTCAAGTGTGACGAAGCCCAAGGCTATCTATACAGTAAACCGGTTCCGGCGCAGGATGTTGTGAAATTATTGAGTCGATGATGGTGGGAAAAGCCCATCACAACCGAAAAAAAAAGAGTAGCCCCGTTTTTTTCAACTTGTTTGTCAAAGGGAAGCGTCATTGACGTTTTGCAAAAGGTGTCGGACGCGCTGCCAGTAATGCGCCAAGAAAGACAACACCAGCGCCCAGGTGCATGGCCAGGCTGAATCCCCAAGCATTCTTGCCAACGTGGTTGTAGACAGTACCCAGCACAGCTACACCAAACGTGGCTCCCGACATTCTGGCCGTATTGGCCAAACCGGAAGCTGTTCCGGCACGGGAAGGGACGACGGCCGTCACGGCTGTTGCGAGTACCGGCCCCGTGTTGAGCGCCATGCCAAACCCGGTCAACAGGAGTCCTGTTTCCGCCAGCCAGAGCGGACGACCGTTCTGGGTATGAGACAGCATTTCGATGCCTGTGCCAATCAGCGCCATGCCTCCGGTCATCAGCGGTCGAGAACCAAAACGGTGGCTCCATCTGCCTGTCTTGTGTGAAAGCGCAACAAACGCCAGGGACATGGGAAGCAGTGCCATGCCCGCTTGTGACACGCTCAAAGTGCTTGATTGCAGCCAGACCATGGGCAGAAGGAACACCATGCCATACATTCCGAAAGTCATGGCGGCTGCCACTCCCAGCGCCCCGATCAGTGGGCGGTTTTTCAGAAGGGTCAGTGGCATCATGGCACCTTCGCCAGCTTGTCGTTCCACCCACAGGAATCCAGCCAGACACAGGGTGCTGAAGGCGGCACTCCAGATGGAAAAATTCCCGTACTCGATAACCCCCAGGACAAGCCCTCCCAGTCCAAGACCAGCCAGCAATTGCCCTGGAACATCCAGCCTGCGTCCCTCAGGATCGGCTGATTCAGGCAGTGTCCGCATCAGCAGTGCGGTCAGAAGTCCTAATGGGATGGCCAGAAGAAAGATGCTGCGCCAGCCGGCCAGGGGAATCAGGAGTCCGCCTAATGGCGGTCCCATCGCAAATGCGATGCCATTCGTGCCGGCCCAAATGCCGATCGCATGCGCCCGTTGTTCAGACTCTGGCCAGATGACGCGGATCAGGGCAAGCGTGCTGGGCAGTAACAGCGCCGCCCCTGCGCCCGACACGACTCGGCCCAGGATGAGCGCCACGGTATTCGGCGCCATCCCGCAAATCAGGGAACCCAAGGTGAAAAGGCCGATGCCCCACCCAAAAATCCGGCGCCGACCAAAAATGTCCGCCAGCGTTCCTCCGGACATTAGCAGCAACGCATAAGCCAGATTGTAGCCATCGACAGTCCATTGAAGCACCCTCAGCGGGGCATGCAATGCGATACCGATGGCGTGCACAGCAAGGTTGACGACTGAAGTGTCTATCTGAACCATGAGAATCGGAAGACAAAGGGTCAGGAGAACCCAGGT
This sequence comes from Pseudomonadota bacterium, assembly GCA_021828575.1. Classification (GTDB taxonomy): domain Bacteria; phylum Pseudomonadota; class Gammaproteobacteria; order Burkholderiales; family Ferrovaceae; genus JAJZEL01. The sequence continues at coordinate 10,093 of JAJZEL010000132.1, read as the reverse complement.
TCGTCCGGTCGTCTGTGTGCGTGATGGTTGTGTTTGGGCATTGTCCATTCGGTGCTGTCCCGGGTTTATTGCAATACCCGAGCTTATCTGGCAAGCAGCAGGACATGCTTCGGTCACCACCGAAGCGTGGGTAAGTCAACCGTGTACAATTTCACAGGGGAGGTTCACCGGGATATGTCGAATGCGCTGGAAGTTGCCCAAATTGCAGGTCTGGTCGGTGAGCCTGCTCGCGCCAACATGTTATTGGCGTTGGGCGATGGACGTGCTTTGCCAGCCGGAGAACTGGCAGCCTGTGCAGGCATCACTGCTCCGACCGCAAGCGAACACCTGGCCAGACTGGAACAATCGGGGTTGCTGATTTCCATTCGTCAGGGGCGCCACCGTTATTACCGCATTGCTTCACCGGAGGTGGCCACGATGCTGGAAGCTGTCATGGTGGTTGCCGCGGGGAACCCCCCCCGGATGGAGCGGTTCCGGATAGATCCCGAGTTGCAACTTGGGCGTACTTGCTACAACCATCTTGCGGGTCAGCTGGGTGTGGCGATTTGTGACGCGCTCATCCGTAAAAATTGTGTGGTGCTCGATGGGGATGTGGCACACGTCATGCCAGCTGGTCTCCAGTTCCTGAGCAACTGGGGCGTCGATGTTGGTCGCATGGGTAAACATCCTTACTGTCGCACTTGCATTGATTGGAGCGAGCGCAGACCACATCTGGGAGGTGCCGTGGGTATTGCAATTCACAAGCGCTGTCTGGAATTGAAGTGGGTGGAGCATCATCTCGACAGCCGTGCCCTGAAAATCACCCGTGCAGGGAGGTTGGGTCTTGAGAGGGTGTTCGGGATTATCGGTTTGGCAAGGTAGCCGTGGCGCGGTAGACCGGTTGGTTCGGGCCATTGATGTGTCTGGACCCGTATTCCGGCAGGGCCTTGCGCAGGGATTCTGGTTTTCCAATACCATCGGACGATCCGGGGTCATCAGTTGTTTTGGACAAGAGTGATTCTGAGAGTGCTATGAAAGAGCTGGTCATTGGCGGCACGCGTTCCGGCAAAAGTGCCTATGCCGAGAACCGCGCTGCACAAAGCGCACGGTCAGTCGTTTATTTTGCCACGGCGACGGCGGGGGATGCCGAAATGGAGCGGCGGATCGCCCAACATCGAAGTCGGCGGCCGAGCCATTGGGGGCTGGTGGAGGAGCCTGTGAGACTGGCTGCTGCCCTGCAGGCGCAGGCCACTCCGGATCGCTGTCTCATTGTCGACTGCCTGACCTTGTGGCTCACCAATGTGCTGTGCGCCGGCAATGATCCCAGGGCACCGGCTGACGCATTCAGGGTCAACCACGCGTTACTTGCCAGGGAGCGAGATCAACTGCTGGCTGTCCTGCCCGAGTTGCCCGGCTCGATCATTCTGGTCAGCAGCGAGGTGGGTATGGGCATCATGCCAATGGGGGAGTTGACCCGTGTTTTTAGCGATGAAGCAGGACTGCTGAACCAGGCAGTGGCCGCCATTTGCCACCAGGTGACCCTGGTTGTCGCCGGTCTTCCCCATCTTCTCAAACAACCTTGACAGGCCATGCACGGCCCCAACCCATGGATTTCTGAAAGCAGTCAGCGTGATCCTACCCGGAGCGCCCAACCGCCAGCAATTGTCCGATTTGCTTCATATCCAGATGCTGTTCCAGCGCATCAGCCAGACGGTCGATATGCATTTCCCGCAGTTGTCCATAATCAGGTACCTGGGGCGCCGTGAGTCCTGCCCAGCACAGGAGTGCGGCGCATGCCTCCGGATGGTCGAACAGACCGTGCAGATAAGTGCCCAGGATCTGGTTGTCCTCCGAAAGGGCCCCCTCCTGTCCCTTGTCGAAATGAAGAGCTGAACGCGCCAGTGCGGCGCCGTTCGACACCCCCATATGGATCTCGTAGCCAGTCACTCGGGCACCACCGATGACCAGACGACCTTCCACTCGATCCAACCGCTTTTGAAGTGTCAGGGTGGTTTCCATATCCAACAGACCCAGACCAGTCTGACTTCCTGGGTTCCCTTCGATCCCTGTCGGATCGTGAAGCGATTTTCCCAGCATCTGGAAACCACCGCAGATACCGATCAGCTTTCCGCCATAACGCAAGTGACGCAGGATCGCCGACTCCCAGCCCTGGTCGCGCAGCCATCTCAGGTCGGCTTGTGTATTTTTGCTGCCGGGCAGGAAGATGAGATCTGCGGGCGGAATGACCTGACCTTCGCCGACCAGAGTGAGTGCGACCTGCGGGTGTAGCCGCAGCGGGTCGAAGTCCGTATGGTTGCTGATACGCGGAAAAAGGGGGGCCACAACGCGCAACTTTTGTTCTGATGTCGCTTCTGTCCCTGTGTGGGCGTTCAGTGTCAGGCTGTCTTCTGCCTCGATGTGCAAGCCTTTAAGATAAGGGAGCACGCCAAGCACCGGCTTGCCAGTCCGCTGCTGCAGCCAGTCCAGCCCCGGTTGCAGCAGACCCATGTGGCCCCGGAAACGGTTGATGACGAGACCCGCCACTCGTTGTCGCTCGGAGGGGGACAGCAACTCCAGTGTGCCGACGAGATGCGCAAACACCCCGCCACGGTCAATATCTGCCACCAGGATCACCGGGCAGTCCACTGCTTCGGCGAATCCCATGTTGGCGATGTCTCCCTCTCGCAAGTTGATCTCCGCAGGGCTTCCGGCCCCTTCAGCCACGATGCAGTCGTACTGGCTTTCCAGGCGACGGTGGGATTCCAGTACGTACTGCATGGCTTGTGGCTTGAACAGGTGATAGTCCCGTGCCTTCATGTTGCCGTGCACCCTGCCCTGGATGATGACCTGCGAGCCCATGTCGTCGTTGGGTTTCAGCAGGATGGGGTTCATGTCTGTGTGCGGCTCCAGTCCGCACGCCAATGCTTGCACTGCTTGGGAGCGACCGATCTCGCCACCATCCACCGTGACTGCGCTGTTGAGGGCCATGTTCTGTGGTTTGAACGGCGCGACACGCAGCCCCCGGCGTTTGAAAATCCGGCACAGACCGGTCGCCAGCGCGCTTTTTCCTGCGTCCGAGGTGGTGCCTTGAATCATGATGGTTTTTGTTGGCATGTGGGTGCCCGTTCCTGCGAGATGACCTTTTGGCTTGGCGCATACTAATATGAGCGTCTTGTTACCGATTATATGGGTCTGATGCGTGACCACGTCCTTTTTTCTGCTGATTGCCGTCTTGCTCGATAAAATGCTGGGCGAACCGCGCCGCTGGCATCCACTGGTCGGGTTCGGTCGTATGGCTGCATGGGTGGAAACAACGTTGCGGCGGGTTCAAGCGGGCGAACCTGGCTGGCAGACGCGGTTGCGGGGCGTGGTGGGCCTGGTGGCTTTGCTGGTGCCATGGACACTGATCGCCGCTGCCCTGGCCCGGACGCCGGAGTGGGGTTCCCTGTTTGATGTGCTTTTCCTGTACCTGGCGATTGGTGCCAGAAGTCTGGAACAGCACGCAAGTGTGGTAGCCGATGCCCTTGAGCAACGTGACTTGCCACTGGCCAGAACGCGCGTCGGCATGATTGTCAGCCGCGATACCTCACGCCTGGACGAAGCAGGCGTAGCGTGTGCCACGGTGGAGTCGGTACTGGAAAACGGCAGCGATGCCGTGTTCGCCGCCTTCTTCTGGTTTCTGCTGCTCGGCGCCCCGGGTGCCGTCCTCTACCGCCTGGCCAATACGCTGGACGCCATGTGGGGCTACCGCAACGAGCGCTATCTTCATTTCGGCTGGGCCGCTGCGAGGTTTGACGATGTGCTCAATTTCATTCCGGCACGGCTGACGGCATTGACCTACACGCTGCTCGGCAACACAAAGGTTGCGTGGCAGTGCTGGCACCTTCAGGCGCGTACCTGGTATAGCCCCAATGCCGGTCCTGTCATGGCCGCTGGCGCCGGCGCGCTGGAATTGTCGCTGGGTGGCCCGGCTGTCTACCAGGGAGTACTGAAGATGCGACCCACACTTGGGGTAGGCCGCGTGCCGGAAGGCGCCGATATCCGTCGTGCCATACGCCTTGTCAAGCGCGGCGTCGGGTTATGGGTGGTGATCGCGTTGGTGGGAGGGATGTGGCATGCTTGACCATGGGGGGGGCATCCTTGTCGCATCGCGCCGCTACGGCATTCCTGTGAGCGACTGGCTGGATCTTTCCACTGGCCTCAATCCGCTCGGCTGGCCGGTGCCGGACGTGCCTGCGCACGTCTGGCACCGCCTGCCGGAGGCGACGGATGGATTGGAGGAAGCTGCTGCCGGTTATTATGGCAATGCCATGCTCCTGCCAGTGGCTGGCTCCCAGTCCGCCATCCAGGCGCTGCCACAGCTGCGCGATCCCTGTGCCGTCGCTGTGCTTGAAAGCACCTACGCCGAGCATCCGCACGCGTGGACGCAACATGGGCATCATGTACGGCACGTGTCTCCTGCTGCGCTGGACGCTGAGGCAGATGTTGTGGATGTCATGCTTGTTTGCAATCCCAATAATCCGACAGGGTTGCTGTTGACGCCGAAAACGCTGGAGAACTGGCGCCAGCGTCTGGCCATCAGGGGCGGCTGGCTGGTGATCGACGAAGCGTTCATGGATGCCACACCGCAATACAGCATGATCCCGCACGTGGGGAGGCCGGGGTTGGTGATTCTGCGCTCGATCGGAAAGTTTTTCGGATTGGCAGGCTCCCGGACCGGGTTTGTCTTCGCCTGGCCTGCACTGCTCGAACAGTTGGAGGATAGGCTGGGTCCATGGACTGTGAGCGGTCCGGGCCGGTTTTCTGCCAGGCAGGCACTGCTGGATGTTGCCTGGCAGAACATGACCCGCTCCCGTCTGAATCACGATGCAGATCGCTTGGCCGGTTGCCTGACTCGGGCCGGCCTGCCTCCCACCGGAGGTACCCGTCTGTTCCAGTGGTGGCAAAGCGACCGGGCTGGTGAGGTGCACGAAGCCATGGCACAACGAGGCATTCTGACCCGCTACTTCCACAAGCCCTGTAGTCTTCGCTTTGGCTTGCCAGCCACTGAAACGGACTGGCAACGGCTGGAGGATGCACTGACCGCAGTTTCTGGACAGACGATGGCCAGCCGCATCTAACGGTTCACTCCCATGATTTTACTCACGCCGTCCTGCACGAGAATCTGCGTCACGCCTGCAAAATCGAGATGGAAGGTAAAAGCCCGGTCCAGGGGCAGTGCCAGCACATGGCAAAGCAGCGTGCGGATGACACCGCCGTGCGTGACCACCAGCACATCCGCGTGTCCGGCCGTCAGCAGCTCGGCATAAAAGTGCGTACAGCGCTCATGAAGAGTCTGCATTGCCTCGCCATTGGGCGGTCCTTCGGTGACGTAATGGTCTCCCCAGTGGCGCAGTGCTACGGGGTCGATGTCCGCCCATCGCCGACCTTCCCAATCGCCAAAATGCATTTCCATCAGGCGGGCATCGATCCGGGGTGGCTGGTCACTGAGGAATGCCGCCAATCGTCGGCAGCGATCCAGTGGGCTGGCATACACAGGGATGCCGGCCAGGTCCGGCAGCTTGCCGTGGACAGTCGCAGCTTCCAGGTCGAACTGCTCTGTCACGCCCACGTCCGACTGTCCATAACAGACACTTGGTTCAACCATTGGCGTGGTATGGCGGATGAGATAGAGGTTCATGGCAGGGCCAGGACGGTGAGATAGAAGAGGACTTCGCACAGTTGCTGCACGGCGCCCAGGCAATCACCGGTGTAGCCACCCAGTCGACGGGTCAGGTAGCGTCCGGCCAGAAGCCGGAGCACCATCAGCGTGGTCAATGCTGGCAGGGCCTGGCGGGCGGGGAGCAGCACCAGGGGCAGCAGCCCGAACACGGCGGCAACGGCGAGGTCGGACAGTGAAATCCTCTGCGCCACGGCGTGTGATTTTCCGGTGCCTTCCAGTCGTGCATAGGTGTGTGTGCGCAGAAAACTGATGGCTATCAAACGGCTGATGGCATGCCCCGCGACCCATGCCAACAGCAATCGATCAGGGTGCAGGGAGATCAGCGCCGTAAATTTCAGTGCCAGCAACATCATGAGCCCGACGGCGCCATAGGCCCCGATCCGGGAGTCCTGCATGATGTGCAGGGTCTGCTCACGCGTCCAGCCGCCGCCGAAGCCATCGCAACTGTCGGCGAAGGCGTCCTCATGCATGGCACCGGTCAGCAGCATGGCAGTGCCCATTCCGAGGAGTACGGCGACCGGCGTCGGAAAGACACGCAGGGACAGCCAGATGACGCCGGCGCTGATGGCGCCCACCAACCAGCCGACCAGCGGGAAATAACGGCCGGCGTGGCGCAGTGCCCTGTCTGGCGAACCTTGCCACGTCGCCGGACAGGGGATGCGGCTGAAAAACATCAGGGCGGCCAAAAAACGTTGGAGTTCGATGGCGATCATGCGCCTCCCGGTGTGCAGGTTGCTCCCGTGTCGAAGGCGGCCATCTCGTTCAGGAAATTAACTGCAGAGACCAACAGCGGCCAGGCCACTGCGGCGCCGGAGCCTTCACCCAGGCGCATGCCCAATTCCAGCAGGGGGGTTGCCTGAAACTGTTCGAGGAGCAGGCGGTGCCCGGATTCATCCGATTGGTGCGCGAAGAGACAATAGTCGAGGACTTCCGGATGCAATTTTGTCGCAACGAGCAGCGCTGTGCAGACGATGAAACCGTCAATGACGAGCACCATGCCAGACTGTGCCGCCTGCAGCATGGCGCCCGTCATCATGGCGATCTCGAAGCCGCCGAAGGCGGCGAGTACCTGCATGGGCGAGGTGACGTTGGGGTGGTGAGTGGCCGCCTGCTCCAGAATCTGCCGCTTGCGCGCCAGGCCGGTATCGTTCAGGCCGGTGCCACGACCGATACAATCGACCACCGGCACGTCGCATAGTCGGCTCATGATCAGCGTGGCGGCGGAAGTGTTGCCAATGCCCATTTCACCGAATATCAGGGCATTGCAGCCGTCCAGCGCTTCCCGCTGTGCCAGCAGGGCACCCTGATGAACAGCGGTGGCGCATTGCTCCGCTGTCATGGCAGGTTCTTGGAGGAAATTGCGCGTGCCGTAGCCAATCTTGGCATCGATGAGATCGGGATGAGGTGCAAAGCGGTGGTTCACGCCAGCGTCGACCACCCTCAGGCGCAGTCCGTGTTGACGTGTGAAAACATTGATCGCTGCGCCGCCGTTGAGAAAATTCAGCACCATTTGCATGGTGACGTTCTGCGCATAGGGACTCACGCCTTCCTCTGCAATGCCATGGTCACCGGCAAAGATCATGACGGCCGGATGGCGCAGGACCGGCGCCAGGGTGTTCTGAATGAGACCGACCTGCAGGGCAGCCTGTTCGAGTTTTCCCAGCGCTCCCGTCGGTTTTGTTTTCTGGTCGATTTTGTGTTGCAGGGCACCAGCCAGGGCCTGCGATACAGATGGAATGTGGAACTGGGCGATACCTGCATGACCCAGTGTGGACCCCGTTGGGGTATGGGGATTTTCCTGTGGCATACGGGTTGGTTTTTGTGCGATGGCCGCTGCTGGCGTTTTCCTGTCCATCTGCCAATGGTTTTCGAAAACCAGGTCTTCCAGATGTTGCCGGCTCGCCCAGCGCTCGGTTTCCAGCATCGGTCTGGGATAGAAGGCTTCGACATGACCGATGCACAGGATGGCCACGGGTTTGGCACCGCGCGGCATGCCGAGCAGTTGTTTGAGCGCCAGCGGGTCGAACACCGATACCCAGCCGACGCCGAGGCCCTCGGCGCGTGCGGCCAGCCACAAGTTTTCAATGGCGCAGGCAACGGAGGCGAGGTCCATCTCCGGCAGCGTGCGGCGGCCGAAGACATGACGTTCCCGGTCATCCATCAGGGCCGCTACCAGCAACTCGCCGCATTCGCGAATGCCTTCGACCTTTAAGCGCATGAATGCACTGCCGCGCTCACCGAGTGCATCGGCTGTGCGGACACGTTCTGCCTCAACCATGTCATGGATGCGTATGCGCAGACTGGCATTCGTGATTCGGATAAAGCGCCAGGGCTGCATGAAACCGACGCTGGGGGCGTGATGGGCCGCCTGCAACAATCGTTCCAGGAGGGCAGGGTCCACTGGTCCAGGCAGGAAGTGACGCATGTCGCGCCGTTCTTCAATCACCCGGTAGATGGCCTGAATGTCAGAATCCGTGTAGCGGCTCATGACAAAAACAACCTCGCAACAGCCATGGGGTCGGAGGGGAACCAGGCATGCAGGTAGCTGGCAGTGATACCGTGGTGCTGGTAGACGGGCTCACCGAGCGCATCGCCGATTGCGTGTCGGGCATGCGTGGCCGGCATCAGGGAAGTCGTCATCTTTGAATAGTGAAAGGTATGGCCGCGCAATGCCCCGCCGCCTGGGAACGCAACACACTGCATGCCTAGTCCGGACAGTTTTTTCTGCATGTGCGCTGCACCCGGCAACAGCCCGGACATCTGTGCCGTGCGTCCCTCAGCATTTGTGAGTGTCTCGAGCAGGTAGAGCATGCCACCACACTCTGCGTACATTCGCTTCCCGGCATCAAGATGGGTGCGGAGCGCACCCTTCATGGCGTGATTGCTTTCAAGGGACTCAATATGCAACTCCGGGTAGCCACCGGGCAGATACACGGCATCCACCCGGGGCAGTACCGTGTCGGTGAGGGGTGAGAAAAAGACCAGTTCGGCACCCATGTCACGCAAGAGCTCCAGATTGGCCGGGTAAATGAAGTTGAACGCGGCGTCGAGAGCGACGGCATTGCGTAAGCTGGAGAGCAATTGGGGCATGAGGGGCTTCGGTGGTGTGGCAAAGGTGATGATGGGCGGAAGGTCTGCGAGCCGGGTCGTTGCCACCAGCCGCGCGGCGGCTTCCAGTCGGATTTCCAGATCATCCATCTCGCTGGCCTGCACCAGTCCGAGGTGGCGCTCGGGCAGGACGACTTCTTCGTCGCGCAAGAACTGACCCAGATAGTTCAATCCGGCTGGCAACCCTTGCGTCAGCATTTCCGCATGCCTTGTGCTCGCCACCCGGTTTGCCAGCAGGCCGTGAAAGGGTACGTTTGGACGGAAGGTCGTCAGGCCGTGGGCGATGGCGGCGAAGGTCTGGGCCATGGACGAGGCGTCGATCACCGCCAGGACTGGCACACCAAAGGTTTGTGCCAGATCGGCACTGGACGGCGTGCCGTCGAACAGTCCCATGACTCCCTCGATCAGGAGGAGATCGGCGTTTGCTGCTGCGTCATGCAGGCGCCTCCGGCAGTCAGCTTCGCCAGTCATCCACAGGTCCAGATTGTGTACCGGATGACCGGACGCGCGTGCGAGGATCTGTGGATCAAGGAAGTCCGGCCCGGTTTTGAACACGTGCAGGCGCCGGCCCTGATTGCGATGATGGCGCGCGATGCCGGCGGTAATGGTGGTCTTGCCCTGGTGGGATGCCGGGGCGCTGATGAACAGGGCAGGGCAGGTGACCATGAGGTTCAGAACTCCACACCCTTTTGCGCCTTGACTCCCTGCTCGCGATAGGGATGTTTGACCAGCGTCATTTCCGTGACCAGGTCAGCGGCCTCAATCAACTCCGGTGGTGCGTTGCGGCCGGTGACCACCACGTGTACGTGTGCTGGACGGGTATTGAAAACCGCCAGCACCTCGTTGAGTGGAAGATACTCATATTTCAAAACGTGGTTCAGTTCGTCGAGAATCACCATTTGATATTCTCCGCTTTCGATCATTTTCCGGGCCTCTGCCCAGCCGCGTTCGGCAGCGGCCACGTCCGCTGCCCGATCCTGCGTGTTCCAGGTGTAGCCATCCCCCATGGTTTTGAAGGTACAGTTGGGGAACTGACTGAACAGATCGCGTTCTGCTGTGTGCAGGGCGCCCTTGATGAACTGCACGACCCCCAGCTTCATGTGGTGCCCCACCACGCGCAGACCCATGCCGAACGCGGCGGTGCTTTTACCCTTACCCGAGCCGGTGTAGACGATCAGCAGGCTCTTTTCCAGGGTGGCGGCCGCGCGTTTTTTCTCAAAACCAGCCTTGCGCCGTTGGGTCATGCGCTGATGCGATGCATCGTCTGTTTTCATCCTGCTGCTC
>JAJZEL010000063.1 GCA_021828575.1 Pseudomonadota bacterium | reverse complement strand
GAACCACATGACGAGCGGAATCATCAGCCAGAAATTGACATAGGGCCCCCCGGCAATTTCACCTGACAGGCTGAGTCCCACCATGGCCCCCAGCATCAAGGCCTCACCCTGCCCAAAATTCAGGGTGCCTGACGTGGCAAACGTCGCCTGGTACCCAAAGGCGATCACAGCGTAAATCATGCCCAGTGCCACACCGCTGGCAATCAGCTGCAACAGGATATCCATCAGAACTCGTTCCCTACAAAAAAGAACCCCCGCGATTCTGGCGGGGGAGCATGATTTGCTTACCTCATACGGAAGGGATTTTTGCGATCCTCTTCATAGGCGTATATCACATGACCATCATGGACTTCTCCCATCACGGTCATGTTAGCCGAGATAGCCTCATGATTGTCATGGGTATAAGGCTTGTCATAATTGGTGATCACACCCTCCACCCTCTTGTGCAGATTTTCCAGAGCCGCCCGTACCTTGGGTCCCTCTGTCGTCCCGGCCTGGTCAATGGCAGCGGCCAGCAGATAAACGGAATCATATCCCTGCGCCGCGGAAACTGGCGAGGGAATCCGTCCATTTGCAGGATGATAAGCCTTCAGGTACGTGTCAATAAACGCCTTCCGTTTGGGCGTATTGGGTTCCTGAATGAAGGTTTGTGGCATGCGAGCCCCCTCTCCATTGGGCCCGGCATTGTCAATGAAATTGGCCATGGACAAGGTCCAACTGCCGATCATGGGCACTTTCCAGCCCAGTTTGGCCATACCATTGGCAATCTGCGCCAGTTCAGGACCAATGCCGTAGGTCAGGATCACTTGCGCGCCAGCTTGCTTGGCCCTCAGAAGCTGAGCAGTCATGTCCGTGTCCTTGATATTGAATTTTTCCTCGGCCACAGGCTTCAATCCTTTGGCTGCCAATGCCTTTTCAAGATCCTCGCGCCCCAGTTGTCCGTAGTTGGTGGAGTCGGCCAGAATGGCTACCCGGGTAAATTTGCGCTTATCGACGGCCTCTTCCACAATCATGTGTGATTGGATGGTGTCATTGGCGGAATTGCGAAAAATGTAGTTATCGGGGTACCTGGGTGGCAAAAACTGCCGGGTAACAATGGACCCCGTGGAAACGTTGTTGATGACTGGAATCTTGGCATTTTCATAAAAGCGTTCTGACGCCAGTGAAACCCCCGTATTGATGAACCCAAGGTCTGCCACCACTTTTTCCCGATCAATCAGTTCCTGGGCCACCTGCACTCCACGCTCATTCTTGGCTTCATCATCCCGTTCCACGAGCTGAATGGGTCTTCCAAGAATGCCTCCAGCCTTGTTGATTTCATCAACGGCCAGACGGACACCGTCACGCATCGACAGGCCCATGGGCGAAGAACCACCGGTAAAAGGTCCAGACACGCCAATTTTGATGGGATCCGCAGCCATGGCGCCAAAAGAAAATGCAATCAGAGAGATGCCCAGTGCGGGGACTACCCATTTCAGCAGGGTGAATTGCATGACGGTTCTCCTCATATGGTATGTTTTTTTCCAGGGTTCCACCCCCCGTGCCTCATTCTAAACACAAGGGGAAAATATAACAAAATTGTTGTAAATTATTGCAATATCAGCTTTCCCGATATGACGCGGCTCACGGAACACTTCCCTCTCTCTCCTTCCCCCCTATCCAGGAAACCCGCCTATCTATAGTGACATTTTACTGCAATAATATTCTCCGTCATTTCCACGCCATTCCCGCCTTGAGGTACGCATGATTTATCAACTGGAATCACACACTCCGTCCCTGTCAGAAGATTGCCATGTTGACCCCAGTGCAATCATCATAGGACGCGTTACTCTGGCGGCGCTGTCTTCCGTGTGGTGCAACGCCGTCATTCGAGGCGACGATGAGGCTATTGTGATTGGCACCCGCAGCAACGTACAGGATGGTGCAGTCCTGCATGCCGACCCCGGCATTCCCCTGCAGCTGGGTCAGGACGTCAGCGTGGGGCACATGGCCATGCTGCATGGCTGTACGGTGGGCGATGGCAGCCTCATCGGCATACAGGCCGTGGTGCTCAATCGAGCCATCATTGGAAAAAACTGCCTGATTGGCGCACAAACGCTGATTCCTGAAGGCAAGGTCATCCCGGATGGCTCACTGGTGCTTGGCAGTCCAGGGCGAGTAGTGCGAACATTGACCCCGGAAGAAATTCGCGGCCTGTATGCCAATGCCGACAGCTATGTCCAGCGTATCAAAAGATACCGCTCACACCTGCGTGCCATGTCCCGAGCAAACCCATGACCGACTTTCTCGCAAACTTTCAGGCAGGCCCCGCAGGTCAGCTGGAAACCCTGGTGGACCTGCCCAAGGACGGTGTACGCGGTTTGGCTCTGGTGGCTCACCCTCATCCGCTCTTCGGTGGAACCATGCATAACAAGGTTACCCAGACGCTGGCAAAATCATTTGTTCGTCTTGGATGTGCATCGGTCCGCATGAATTTCCGCGGGGTTGGAGCCAGCGACGGCACCTTCGATGAGGGCAGAGGGGAAACAGCTGACTGGCTGGCGCTACTGGCTCATTTCAGGAGACAATGGCCCGATGGACCACTGTTCCTCTCCGGGTTTTCCTTCGGCGCCTATGTCATGAGCGAAGTGGCCAGACAGGCAACATGCCATCGTCTGGTTATGGTGGGAGCGGCAGTGGGACACTTTCCCCTTGGGACCGTGCCCCGATCCACTCTGTTGATTCATGGCGAAAAAGACACAACGATTACCCTGGACCAGGTCATGCGGTGGGCGGAGCCTCAGGACCTGTCCGTTGTTGTCATTCCCGGGGCAGACCATTTTTTCCACCACAGGCTGGGCATCATTCAAGAATGGACCACCCTTGCCTGCCGCTTCTGAAGAGGTTCCATGGCATTTTTCTACGTCAAGGCATTCCACGTGATTTTCATGGTCACCTGGTTTTCCGGTTTGTTTTATCTTCCTAGGTTATTCGTTTATCACGCCATGGCGGGCGATGACAAAACCGGATGCGAACGTTTCAAGGTCATGGAGCGCAAGCTCTTCTGGGGAATCATGACACCTGGCGGCATACTCACGGTGGCCTCCGGGCTCGTCATGGTCCTGGGTTTTGGAGACCATGGGGGTTGGCTGTACCCAAAGGGGGTTCTGGTGCTCATGCTCGCTTTTTATCACCTCTGGTGCGGCCGATTATTGCTGGACTTCAGAGATGACCGCAATGCCCGCTCCCACGTCTGGTATCGCTGGTTCAACGAGGTCCCCGTCCTGATCCTGATCCCGGTAGTGATACTCGTCGTGGTCAAACCTTTCTGACAACCATGCCACAAGAGTCTTTTTTTGCCACTTGCCCCCGTGGTCTCGAAATCATGATGGGCGAAGAACTGTCACAACTGGGTGCGACAGGTGTCACACCCGTTGATGCTGGTGTTGCTTTTTTCGGTAGCAGGGAAACCGCCATGCGGGCCAACCTGGAGAGTCGTCTGGCCAGCCGAATTCTCTGGTTGAGGGACACCGGAGTCTACACGGACGCCCAGGATATTTACGAAGCTGCCCTTCGCCTGCCATGGGAACAATGGGTGTCCCCGGACCTGACACTCCGGGTGGATACCCAAGCCCATCGCAGCCCACTCAAAAGCCTGGATTTCGTCACCCTGAGGGTGAAGGACGCCATATGTGACCGCTTCCGCGACCGTTTTCAGAAACGGCCTTCGGTGGACACCCGTGCGCCCGATATGCGTGTCCATGTGTACGTAACGGAAAATCGTTACCACCTCTACCTGGATACCACGGGAGATGCCCTGTTCAAACGAGGCCTGCGCATGGAGGCTGGTCTGGCTCCACTCAAGAAGAACCTGGCAGCGGGCATTCTTCGCCTTGCCGATTGGCGTCCCGGAGTGTCATTACTGGACCCTTTCTGCGGTTCAGGCACTTTTCTGGTGGAAGCGGCAGAACAAGCCCTGGACAGAGCTCCGGGATTGGGTCGCACTTTCGGATTTGAAAAGCTGCAAGGCTGGCCCCAGGACATCTGGCGCACACTCAAGGCGGAAGCTGCAGGACGCAGCCAGCCGCCGAGACCGTTACCCTTGTGGGGCTACGACCTCAAGGGAGATGCCCTGGAAAGTGCTCGCCATAATCTGACCGCAGCAGGGTTGCAGGATTGCGTGCAGTTGAAACAGGTCAACTTTCTGGAATCATCGCCTCCAGCTCCATCAGGCATCATCGTAACCAACCCACCCTATGGGGTCAGAATGGGTGAACAGGAAGAACTGGCTCGTCTTTACCCCCTGATCGGCGACGTCCTTAAACAGCGCTATACAAACTGGAGCGCCTACTTTTTTACGGCAGACCGCCGACTGACTCAACTGATTCGGCTCAAGACTTCCCGAAAAACGCCTCTCTTCAACGGTGCGCTGGAATGCAGGCTCTTTGAAATCCGAATCATGGCAGGGTCCCATCGCAAAACCTGACCTCCGCCAGAATCTGCTGTAACATTCGTGTCATTTCCCGCAGGTATAACGGCCTGTATGGAAAATCTTTCACCTATGCCCACATCATCGCCGGAGGTTCGTTTGGGAGCCCGCATTCTGGTCGTCGAAGACGAGGCGGCCATACAGGATCTGATTGCCCTAAACCTGAACCAGGCCGGACACGATCCTCATTTGGCCCCCGACGCTCAATCCGCCCTGGAACACGTACGTGATTCATTGCCTGATCTGGTACTGGTGGATTGGATGTTGCCTGGCATGAGCGGCATAGACTTGGTGAGACGTCTGCGCGCTCAAGAAAGAACGCGTCAGATTCCCATCATCATGCTGACCGCACGGGTGGAAGAAGGTGACAAACTGCTGGGACTGGAGTCCGGAGCTGACGACTACATCACGAAACCGTTTTCCATCCGAGAACTGAATGCTCGCATCAAGGCAGTACTCCGGCGTCGCGCCCCGCAAATGACCGAAGATCAGGTGAAGTTCAAGGAACTCACCCTGGATCCTTCTACCCATCGTATCAGCGTGGGAGACACGGAAGTCAACCTTGGGCCTACCGAGTTCAAACTCCTGCATTTCTTCATGACGCACCCCGAGCGGGTGTATTCCCGAACCCAGATTCTGGATCATGTTTGGGGTGACCATGTCTTCATTGAGGAACGCACAGTGGATGTGCACATCAGACGTCTGCGTGCCGCACTGGAACCCAGCGGGGCAGACCGACTTTTGCAAACCGTCCGGGGGGCAGGCTATCGCCTGACTGCGCTCCCCTGAAGGGGCGCGCTCTGGTAACCTTCAGGGCAGTTAATTGGCCCTGAAACCCATGAAAAACTTTCTGCAATATGCTATCCCCGCCGCTCTGGTGGCTCTGGTCGTTGCCAGCACCTCGGGCCTGCTGCTTGGCTGGGCTTTGGGAATGGGGACGCTAGCAGCCTTTCTGGCCATAGTGGCCATCAGGGACTCGTGGAAACTCCTGACGCTGGAAAAATGGTTGCATGACCATAGTCCCCAGGATGTACTCGTTCCCGGCAATACCTGGGGAAGGGTGTTTTCCCAGCTTTATCAACTGGAAAAGAAATCCATCGAAACCCAGCGTCAATTGCGGGATACCCTGGAACGATTTCTTCACGCCGGGGCAGCACTCCCGACCGGTGTAATCATCCTGGATGCCACCGACAGGATCATCTGGTGCAATCCCAGCGCAGAGGCGCATCTGGGGATTCGACTGGAACAGGACAGGGGCCAAAGCCTGACCTATCTGGTACGCCAGACCGAGTTCAACTCCTATCTTAGAACCGCCGTGGAAAACACCCCGCCTCTCATCCTGCACCGGGTACGTGGACAGAACCTGACCCTCTCGGTACAAATGATTCCCTATAGCCCGACAGAACGGCTTCTGGTCAGCCAGGACATTACCCGCAAGGAACGCGACGAACGCATCCGGCGTGATTTCGTGGCCAATGTGTCCCACGAATTGAGAACCCCCCTCACAGTGGTGGGTGGTTTCATTGAAACCCTCCTGGATGGAAATCCGCTCGATAACGCCACCCGTCACAGGGTCCTGGGCACCATGCAGACACAGACTTTGCGAATGCAACGCCTTGTGGACGAACTTCTGACACTATCCCGTCTGGAAAGCCAGCCTGAAAAAGCCTCATTGACCAAAGTGCCCGTTGCCGCCCTGATGCAGCAACTCACCCAGATGGCTCGTCACCTGAGCCAGGATCGGCATGAAGTCTTATCCATGAACGTTGCAGTATCCGATCATATTCTGGGCAATGAGTCAGAACTTCTCAGCGCCTTTGGCAATCTGGTCAGCAACGCCGTGCGTTACACACCCGAAGGAGGAAAAATCATCTTGTCCTGGAAAACGGACTCCGGGGAAGGCGTGTTTTCCGTTGCTGACACGGGACCTGGCATCGAGGCTGAACACTTGCCCCGCCTGACTGAACGGTTTTACCGGGTAGACCGCGCCCGTTCCAGGGAAACCGGTGGAACGGGGCTGGGACTGGCTATTGTCAAACAGATCGCAATCCACCATGATGCCAAGCTGGAGGTGTCCAGTACCCCAGGGCAGGGCAGTGTTTTTTCCCTGAGAATCCCCAGGGAACGTGTGACATTTCCTCTTTCATCCACAGAACCGCTCACAACACATGCCCAGCCGAGAAATTGAAATTATCAACAAATTAGGGTTGCACGCTCGCGCCTCTGCCAAACTCACCCAAACCGCCTCTGGTTTTCCTTGCCATATCACCATTGCCAAACAAGGCAAACAAGTGAATGCCAAAAGCATCATGGGAGTCATGATGCTGGCCGCCGCAAAGGGCAGCACGGTCACCCTAGATGCGGAAGGTCCTCAGGAAAACGAAGCTCTTGATGCGTTGGTCCAACTCATCAACAATCGGTTCATTCAGATCGCTGATGGACACTACATCATCATTGACTTTTGTTTTTAAAGATTCAAAAAGATTTAGTGTTTTATCATACAGTTTATAGACTCC
>JAJZEL010000209.1 GCA_021828575.1 Pseudomonadota bacterium | reverse complement strand
CCCCTCATGCTGGAGGACTGGGCTGAGTCAGGGGAACGTTCGCCCTTGTCCCTGACAAGAGCCGGGGCATTGGGCCTTGGAGGGGAGGGCCGGTCATGGCTATGTGCCGACCCGGTGCATTTTCATGTGGAGGGCGACGGCCTGCTGTTGCTGGACAGTCACAGTTTCGTCGTGTCGCCGGAAGAGGCTGAAGCGCTGGTTGGGGCGCTGAATGCCCATTTTTCCCAGGACGGGCTGCATTTCCATCAGGTATTGCCTACCCAGTGGGTGGTGAGTCTGGACTGGGCTCCGCAAGCCACCACGACTCATCCTCTCAGGCGGGTGGGTCGTTCCATCGATGGCTACCTGCCCCAGGGCCCACAGGCGCGACGCTGGAGAGCTCTGATCAACGAAGTGCAGATGCTGCTGCATGAACATCCCGTGAACCTGGCCCGTGAAGCCAGGGGCGAACGCACCATCAACGGGGTGTGGTTCTGGGACACGCCGATGGGCCGGCATGATGCCCGCGTGCTGGACCTGCTGCGCGGTCCCTCGGCCTATGGCGATGGACCGGGATGGGCCCAGGCAGCCAGGGTCGTGGAAGCGGAACACCTGGCTCCCCTGGTGGCCTCGCTCCGTGCCGGGCAGTTGGAAGTCCTGGACCTGGTGGCCCTCGAGGGTCGATGTACGGCCACGCTCACGCTGAAACGGTCCCATTTTCGGCGTTTCTGGCGTGCCCGGCATGCCTTGCAGGACCTGTCCGGGGTTCCCCCGCTGGAGCATGCCTGAATGCCCGTCATTCCGTGGGTGGAGAGAAAAACCGATCCCGCGTTGCAGAGTGAACTGATCACCTCGGGCATCGCTCCCCTGATGGCGCGCGTGCTGGCTGCTCGGCAAGGTCACAGGAATGACATGGCCTTGCCGCTGCTCCAGGAGCTGTTGCCACTGGACACCCTGAAAGGGGTCTCCGAGGCCGCTGGTTACCTGGCAGATGCCGTGGAGCAGGGCCGGAAAATCCTCGTGGTGGCCGATTACGATGCAGATGGTGCAACGGCTTGCGCCGTGGCCCTGAAAGCCTTGAGAGCCATGGGAGGCGTAGTGGACTATTTCGTGCCCAATCGCATGACGCTGGGCTATGGTCTGACGCCAGCGGTGGTGGAGGCTGTCCTGCATCGCGAGCCCCGATTGCTGTTAACCGTGGACAACGGCATTTCAAGCGTGGAAGGCGTGGAGGCGGCGAATCGTCACGGCATTCCGGTAATCGTGACCGACCACCACCTGCCTGGGCTGCAGCTGCCGGATGCCTTGGCCATCGTGAATCCCAACCAGCCTGGCTGTGGTTTTGCCAGCAAGCACATGGCCGGTGTGGGGGTGCTGTTCTACACCATGCTGGCGGTGCGTGCCGAGCTGCGCCGTCGCGGGCGTTGGCAGTCGGTTACCGAACCCTCTTTGGGAGGACTGCTGGATCTGGTGGCTCTGGGCACTGTGGCCGATGTGGTGCGGTTGGACCGCAACAACCGGTTGCTGGTGCAGGCAGGTTTGCGCCTGGTCCGCTCCGGGCGAGCCAATCCGGGCATTCGGGCCTTGTGCCAGGTGGCGGGCCGTGTTGAAAGGGAGCTGTCCAGCACGGACCTGGGATTTTTTCTGGGGCCGCGCCTCAACGCGGCAGGCCGGATGGAAGACATGACCCACGGCATTGAATGCCTGGTCTGCGGGCATCTCGATCAGGCCCTTCCCCTGGCTCAGCGCTTGGACGAGTTCAATCGCGACAGGCGGCAGGTGGAAGGAACCATTCAGGAAGAAGCCCTGGCGGAACTCGAATCCACCGATGTTCACGACCGGTACAGCCTGGTTCTGTTTGACGAGCGCTGGCATCCCGGGGTGGTGGGGATTGTGGCGTCACGCCTCAAGGATCGCTACCACAGGCCGGTGGTGGTTTTTTCCCGGGGGACACAGCCAGGGGAAATCAGGGGTTCCGGGCGCAGCATCCGGGGCTTCCACCTGCGCGATGCCATCGAGCGTGTGGCCACGCGGATACCCGGACTGGTGCTGCGGTTTGGTGGCCATTCGGCAGCTGCCGGACTGAGCTTGCAGGATGATGGGTTATCACGTTTTGCCGAGTGCCTGGAAGACGTGGCCAGGGACATGCTGGGGCCCGAGGACCTGGAACTCGAGGTGGAACATGATGGCGTCCTGGCAGCAGAGGACATGACGCTGCCTGTGGCGGAAACCCTCAAGGCCCAGGTCTGGGGACAGGGTTTTCCCGAGCCCCTGTTTTTTGGCCGGTTCTCGGTGCGTCACCAGCGCATCGTGGGAGAGCGCCATTTGAAAGTGCTTCTGGCGTGCGAGGGCAGAGAGTTCGATGGCATCTGCTTTGGCCAGGGCGAGCCCGTTCCGGATACCATCGAGGTGCTGTATCGCCTGTCCGTCAATGAGTGGCGCGGAGAGCGCCGGGTGCAGGTGGAGGTCTGTCACTGGCGTGTATAATCGCAGGTTTACACATATTGCATAGCGTATACACGATTATGGAAGCAGAACAGCTCAATGCCATGCAACACCTTCTTCAGGACCTGGAAACAAGAATCCAGCTCCTGCGGAGGTATCTTTGACTTCGATGCCAAGGTAAGCAGGCTCGAGGAAGTCGTCACGCTGTCGGAAGATCCGGCCATCTGGGAAGACAGCAAGCGAAGCCAGGAACTGGGAAAGGAAAGAAAGGCGCTCGAGGAAATCATCGAGGTCGTCCGGCTCATCGAACGCGAACTGCGGGATGAGCGGGATCTGCTTGAGCTTGCCCTGTCGGAACAGGATGACGAGTCCCTGCAGTCCGTGGATCAGGATGTTCGTGTCACCGAAGGTCGGGTGGCCCAGTTGGAATTCAGACGGATGTTCTCCAACCCCATGGATGCAGCCAACTGTTTTGTGGATATCCAGTCGGGTTCGGGAGGCACGGAAGCCCAGGACTGGGCGTCCATGCTATTGAGAATGTACGTTCGCTATTGCGAACGCAAGTCTTTCAAGGTGGAGGTTCTGGAAGAATCCGCAGGTGAAGTGGCCGGTATCAAGAGTGCCTCTCTCAAGATCAGCGGTGCTTACGCCTATGGCCACCTGCGCACCGAAACCGGTGTGCACCGGCTGGTTCGAAAATCCCCCTTTGATTCCGGCAACCGGCGGCACACTTCGTTTGCTTCCGTGTTCGTGTATCCCGAGGTGGATGAATCCATAGAGGTGGAAATCAATCCGGCTGACCTCAGAATCGACACTTTTCGGGCGTCAGGCGCAGGCGGTCAGCACATCAACAAGACAGATTCGGCAGTGCGCATCACCCACATGCCTTCGGGCATCGTGGTGCAATGCCAGAGCGATCGGTCGCAGCACCGCAACCGTGCGGAGGCCATGGCCATGCTGAAGTCCCGTCTGTATGAGGTGGAATTGCGCAAGCGTACCGCCGAAAAACAGGCCATGGAAGACAGCAAGACGGACATTGGCTGGGGACACCAGATCCGTTCTTATGTGCTCGACCAATCCCGCATCAAGGATCTGCGCACTTCCGTTGAAGTGGGCAATACCCAGGCCGTGCTGGATGGCGACCTGGACATGTTTATCGAAGCCAGTCTCAAACAAGGGGTGTGACCGTGTCTTCTCCTGACGAAAACAGCCTGTCCATTCTGGATGAAAGAAAACACAAGCTGGCTGCCCTCAGGGCCGCGTCCGGATGTGCTTTTCCCAATGATTTCGAAAGGACGCACGAGGCAGGGCCATTGCACCGGCAATACGATGCCATGGAACCGGAATCCCTCGAGTCCGCAGCCGTCCAGGTGACTCTGGCCGGGCGGATGATGCTCAAGCGCCTGATGGGAAAAGCGAGCTTTGCCACATTGCAGGACGGTTCGGGACGGTTGCAGGTGTATGTCCAGAAGGCCGCGGTGGGGGATGAGGTTTATGAAGCGTTCAAGCACTGGGATCTGGGCGACATCCTGGGTATCAGCGGTACGTTGTTCAAAACCAGGACGGGTGAGCTCACAGTCCAGGCCACGCAGTTGAGGTTGCTGACCAAGGCGCTGCGTCCCCTGCCGGAAAAATTCCACGGGTTGGCTGACCAGGAACAGAAATACCGTCAACGCTACCTGGATCTCATTACCCAGGATGCCTCCCGCGAAGTTTTCGTGAAACGCAGTCGCATCGTGCAGGCCATTCGCCAGTTCCTGGTGACCAGGGATTTTCTGGAAGTGGAAACCCCCATGATGCATCCGATTCCCGGAGGCGCTGCCGCCAAGCCCTTTGTCACGCATCACAATGCCCTGGACATGTCGCTGTTCCTGCGCATTGCGCCCGAACTCTATCTCAAGCGGCTGGTGGTGGGTGGCATGGAGCGCGTGTTTGAAATCAACCGCAATTTCCGGAATGAGGGCATTTCCACCCGTCATAATCCCGAATTCACCATGCTGGAATTTTATGAGGCCTATCGGGACTACCGTTATCTCATGTCTCTGACGGAAAGCATGTTCCGGTATGTGGCCGAAGCCGTGCTGGGTTCGTCCAGCTTCAGTTACGGTGGCAGACTCCTGGACTTTTCCAGGCCCTTTGCCCGGCGCACCATTGTGGAAGCCATCCTGGATTGTCATCCCGCCTACAGTGCCGTGCAGCTGGGTGACGAGGCTTTCCTGCGCTCGGAACTGGCTCGCCTGGGCGCCAAATGCCTCCCCGGGGCTGGCTTGGGCAGCCTGCAGTTGATGCTGTTCGAGGAAACCACAGAGGCTCAATTGTTTGAGCCCACGTTCATCGTGGATTATCCGGCGGAAGTGTCTCCCTTGGCCCGGCGCAGCGATAGCCGGCCGGAGATCACGGAGCGGTTCGAGCTATTCATTGCGGGTCGCGAGATTGCCAACGGATTTTCGGAGCTGAATGACCCGGAAGACCAGGCAGCGCGCTTCAGGGATCAGGTCAGGCAGAAGGAAGCTGGCGACCAGGAAGCCATGCACTATGACGGCGACTATATCCGTGCTCTGGAATATGGATTGCCTCCCACGGCGGGTGAAGGCATTGGCATCGATCGCCTTGTCATGCTGCTCACCGATAGTCCCAGCATCCGCGATGTCATCCTGTTTCCCCAGATGCGTAACGAAAAGGACTTTTCGTGAACCGTTACGAGTGGACGGTCGGGCTGCGTTATACCCGTGCCAAACGCCGCAACCATTTCATCTCCTTCATCTCGCTGATCTCCATGGCAGGCATTGGCCTGGGCGTAGCTGCGCTCATCATCGTGCTGTCGGTGATGAACGGATTCCAACAGGAAATGCGTGAACGCATTCTGGGGGTGGCATCACACGTTCAGGTGTTCAGTGATGGGGAATCCCTGTCCAACTGGCCCGCAGTGGTCAGTGAAACCCTGCGCAATCCTGAAGTGGTGGCTGCTGCGCCGTATGTGCTCGGACAGGGCATGCTGTCTTACGGTGATCACGTGCAGGGCAGCCTGGTGCGCGGGATTCTGCCCACCGAGGAAGACAAGGTGGCGGACCTGGCTACCCACATGAAAGAGGGGCGGCTTGACAACCTGAAGTCAGGCGAATTCGGCATTGTGATTGGCGTTGATTTGGCACGTGCGCTGGGTGTCGGCATGGGAGACCGTATCGTGCTCATCACGCCCCAAGGTCAGGTGACTCCTGCGGGCATGCTGCCTCGCCTCAAGCAGTTCCGGGTGGTGGGGCTGTTCAAGGTGGGCATGTATGAATATGACAGCAGCCTGGCCTTCATTCACATGAAAGACGCACAAGTGCTTTTTCGTCTGGGTGATGGCGTCACGGGTGTGCGCCTCAAGCTCAAGGATATGATGAAGGCGCCTGCCGTGGCCAGACAGCTGGCTTCCACCCTGACCTTTGGTGCGTGGCTCACGGACTGGACCCAGGAACACGCCAACCTGTTCAAGGCCGTGGCCATGGAAAAACGGGTGATGTTCGTGATTCTGTTCCTGATCGTGGCGGTGGCTGCCTTCAATATAGTATCCACCCTGGTCATGGTGGTCACGGACAAGCAGTCGGACATCGCCATTCTCCGCACTCTGGGTGCTACCCAGGGTAGCATCATGAAAATCTTCATCATTCAGGGCAGCCTCATCGGGGTGGTGGGTACGACGGTGGGCGTGGCGCTGGGGGTGGTCGTGGCCCTCAACATCGACGTGATCGTGCCGTTGCTGGAACACGCTTTTCACACCCATTTCCTGGAACCTCAGGTCTATTTTATTTCCGAATTGCCATCCAAGCTCGAACGCACCGATGTGCTGACCATCGGCATCACCTCCCTGTGTCTGACGTTGCTTGCCACCCTGTACCCCAGCTACCGGGCTTCCCGCATCGAACCCGCCGAGGCCCTGCGCTATGAGTGAAGCCGCGGTTCTTCGGTGCAAGGGGCTGTCCAGGATATTTCGTCAGACCGGGCAGGCAGACCGCGTGTTGAATGCCGTGGATTTTTCGGTTCACCCCGGCGAGCATGTAACCATCGTGGGGGCTTCCGGCAGTGGAAAAAGTACACTGCTGCACCTGCTGGGTGGATTGGACCGGCCTTCCTCAGGACAGGTTCTGTTGCAGGGTGAAGACTTGGCGCACTTGCCCCAGTCTCGGTTGAGCTTGTTGCGCAACCGGAAAATTGGTTTTGTGTACCAGTTCCATCATTTGCTGCCTGAGTTTTCTGCCCTGGAAAATGTGGCCATGCCCCTCTGGATCCAGCGCCTGTCTAAGGATGAGGCTGCTGACCGTGCCCGGCAGCTCTTGGAGGCGGTGGGATTGGGGCATCGTTTGCACCATCGTCCTGCGGAGCTTTCAGGGGGCGAACGCCAGAGGGCTGCGGTGGCCCGGGCACTGATTGCCCGTCCGGCCGTCGTGCTGGCTGACGAACCCACAGGCAACCTCGACCGGCACACGGCTTATCAGGTATTTGAACTCATGTTGCGGCTGAATCGTGAATCGGGGGCTGGATTTGTGATGGTGACTCATGATCCGGGTCTTTCTGAACGCGCTGATA
>JAJZEL010000192.1 GCA_021828575.1 Pseudomonadota bacterium | reverse complement strand
GGCGGGCGTTCTCGGGGTTGTCTTTCTGGTTCAGCCCGACGAGCCGGATGGAGGCGTCGCGGGCAAGATCCATCAGGATCGGGTGCTCCTGACGGCACGGTCCGCACCAGGACGCCCAGACGTTGAGCAACCAGACCTGCCCTTTGAAATCGTCGGGGCTGAAGGTTTTGCCAGATGCACTGGATCTGGGCAACCTGAAAGTTGGCGCCGGATGGTCGATGAGGGGTGAGGGCACCAGATGGGGATCACGGTTGAGTCCAACAGCCATGAACCACACAAGCCCGCCGAAGGCCAGCAGCGGTATGGCATACCACGGGTTGAAGCGCTTTTTCATGCAGTCTTGCCCTCATCCCTGGAGCGCACCCGATAGCGCTTGTCAGACGCGGCGACAATTCCACCCAGCGCCATCAGGACACAGCCCGCCCAGATCCAGTTCACGAAAGGCTTGTAGTACACACGAACGCTCCATGTGCCATCATTCAGCGGCTCCCCCAGCGACACATAAAGGTCCTTGGTCAGGGTGGAATGAATGGCTGCTTCCGTCGTGGGCATCGGCGTGGAAAAATACGAACGCTTTTCCGGCTCAAGTCGCCCTTGCACCTGACCATTCTGACCGTAGGTGAAATTGCCCCTCACTGCCACGTAATTGGGACCGGGTTCCTGTTCCACCCCCAGCAAACGGAAAGTGGTGCCCGAAAGGGTCAGGGTATCGCCCGCCCCCATGCGCACATCCCGTTCCAGCTCAAACCCCTTGACCAAGGTCACCCCCACCACGAATACCGCCATTCCCAGATGGGCCAGCTGCATCCCCCAGAACCAGAAAGGAATGGTGGGTACCCTGCGCCAGGCCCAGAGCTGTCTTGCAACGCCCAGTGCCACCCAGGTGGCCACGGCAATCCCCAACCCTGACAAGGCCGTGAACCCGCCCATCAGAACGGGCACTGCCACACCGCACACCAGGGCAATGACTGCATCCAGACGGATACTGCCCATCAACTCGGACATCCGCGAACGCTTCCAGTGGGCCAGGGTGCCCAATGGCAAAAGCAGCAGCAGCGGGATCATCAGGGGCACAAAAACGGTATTGAAGTACGGGGGGCCGACAGATAGCTTACCCAGATTCAGGGCATCCACCAGCATGGGATAGATGGTGCCCAACAGAACCGACACGGCCGCCACCACCAGAAGCACATTATTGAGTAGCAGGAAGGATTCCCGGGAGACCAGTTTGAACTGCCCGCCTTCACCCACTGCAGGTGCCCTCCAGGCAAACAGGGTCAACGACCCGCCAATCACCACACCCAGGAAGGCCAGTACGTAGATGCCGCGTTGCGGATCAGAAGCAAAAGCATGCACTGAATTCAGCACGCCTGACCGGACGATGAAAGTGCCCACGAGACAAAGGGAGAACGCACCAATGGCAAGAAGTACGGTCCAGCGTTTGAAAGCCCCGCGCTTTTCAGTCACCACCAACGAATGTATCAGGGCAGTACCCACGAGCCACGGCATGAAGGAAGCATTTTCCACTGGATCCCAGAACCACCAGCCTCCCCATCCCAGCTCGTAATAGGCCCAGCGCGAACCGAAACAGATGCCCAGTGTCAGGAATACCCACGCAGCCAAAGTCCAGGGACGTGACCAGCGCGCCCAAGTGGCATCCAGCTTGCCAGAAATCAGGGCTGAAATGGCAAAGGCAAAGGCCACGGAAAAGCCCACATATCCCATGTAAAGCATGGGGGGATGGTAGACCAGACCGGGATCCTGCAGCAGGGGGTTGAGGTCCCTCCCCTCCGTGAGAGCAGGAAAAACACGGTTAAAGGGGTTGGATGTCAGCAGGATGAACACCAGGAAACCAAGCAGCACCAGGGCCAGAACACCCAGCACCCTGGCCACCACCGGATCCGGCAGACGACGGGAAAAAAGCGCAACGGCGGCAGTCCAGGTGGACAACAGGGTGACCCAAAGCAGCAGTGAGCCTTCGTGTCCACCCCACACCGCGGAAAACTGGTACTGAACGGGCAACTTGGTGTTGGAATGCTGGCTCACGTAAAGCACGGAAAAATCGTTGTGCAAAAAGGCCCAGGCCAGGCACGCAAAGGACACCACCATGGAAAAAAACAGCACCACGGCCAAAGGCCTTGCCAAACCAATCCAGATCGCGATACCCCTTTGCGCGCCGACCAGCGAAAAAAACGCCAGCGTCAGCGCAAGGCATGAGGCCAGGATCAATGAAAAGTGTCCAAGTTCAGGAATCATCAGGCACCTTTTGCCAGGTTGGATTTCGAAAAAACACGTAAGTGTACATCAGTGATGGCTATAATGGACTCAATCTTGACTTTCCCAACCCTGTTTTGCAGGACCCATCATGTTTAAACACATCCTCGTACCCACTGATGGCGGCCCGCTCTCGCGAAAAGCCGTAACAGCAGCCTTGGAACTGGCCAGGAATTTGGGCGCCAAAGTCACAGCCTATGCCTGTGTGGTGGAAACATTGCCCATGACCGAATTCGCCGTAGATACGCCTCAGGTGGTTCTGGATCAACTGCACGAGGAGGCCGTGCAGCATCTCAGGGAATTCGAAGAGTCAGCCCAAAAGGCGGGGGTCGCCTGCGAGACGGCCACAAGCTTGGAATTCTCTCCCTATGAAGGCATCATCAAAACAGCCGATCAGAAAGGGTGCGATCTGATACTAATGGCCTCGCACGGCAGAAAAGGACTCGTCAGCCTGCTGCTCGGCAGCGAGACACAGAAAGTGCTGACCCACTCCAGCATCCCCGTCCTCGTCTACCGGTAAACAACTATTTCTGTACCGGACCCGGAGGGGTTGCAGGCACTTCGCGCCAAGGTTCGGGGCACTGCTTCACATAAGGGTAGTACGCCTTGGCCGAGTCACAGTAAAACCAGCTGTTGCCCGACTGCGGAGCCGGACCGGCCCCGTTGCCCAGATAGGTAGTCCCCTGAGGTGATACGGGTGGAGATTCTGGCACGGACGTCACCACTGCAGCGGTTGGATAGGCTGGCACGTAATAACCGCCCCACGGGTAAGGATCATAATAGGGACTGGCCAGCAGGGCACCAGCCCCGAGGCCGGCACCAAAACCCCAACCCCAGCCGTCCCAGCCCCAACCTCCACGCCAACCTTCCCAACCTCCACGCCAGCCACCACCCCAGCCGCCTCGCCAACCTCCACCACGCCATCCTCCTCCAGGTACACCATAGTGTCCACCGGGACCAGCGAAATGGCCACCATGTCCACCACCACCAGGGCCAAATGCCAACCCCGTAGACGATACGCCCGACAGGGTCAGCACGACCAACCCCACTCCGCACAATCTGATGAATCGTCCCGAGGTCGTCATGGCATCTACCCCCTTTCTAATATGAGATGGCAGGAACCGAATGACATGGCAGGGAGGGACACGAATTACATGCCGCCGCAGTGTCCGTCACCCATCATGTGGCTGCGCCAGCCGCTTTCATAGGTTTTTTGCCAGTACAGGTCAAAAATCGTTTTTTGGTTGGTATCCAGCGAATCGTAAAATTGCTGGGTACTGGCTTGCGCTTTTTCCAGTTGCGCCACGTGGTCCTGCATGCGTTTGATTTCAATCCGCAGATGGTCAAGTCCTTTGTTCATTCTTTGCGGCGTGGTCAGATGTGCTCTGTCCGCATCTTCCACCCCTCCCAGTTTCATGTGTTCCTTGTGCCAGTGAGCCATTTTTTCCACCTGAGCATGGGAGTTGTCCAGGATTGACCGGGACCAGGTGTCCCAGGCTGGCTGCTGACCCGGTTGCAGGTTCAGCTTGCCCTTGAGGTCGTCCAGCATGTGGTGCGTCTTGTCCATCCAGTAAGTGGACAGGGCCTTTTCCATGGAGGGGTTATCCGCGGCAGGAGAAGACTTGGAAGGAGGGGGAGGCGGCGCCATGGACGAGTCCGCGGCCAAGGCACCTACCGACTGGATGAGAAGCGCACTGCCTACAACCAGCACCAGCTTTTTCACGACATTCATTGACATTTGTGATCTCCTGACCTAACGAAAGAACAAACACGATGTTGTCCACAAGAGACAACGCCTGAAAAGGAAGGTTGCACCCACCCTTTGTAACAAAGTAATACGGCCGCCAAGATCACTCCTCCAGAAGGGAGCGCAACATCCAGGCAGTTTTTTCATGCACATCCATACGCTGTGTCAGAAGATCGGCCGTGGGCTGATCATCCGCCTTGTCGGCATTTTTGAAAACTTCGCGCGCCGTGGCGGCCAGCTGCTCGTGCCCTCGGGCCAGCCATTCCACCATCTGCGTGGCCTTGGGTGGAGTCAATGGCGCATCCGGCAAACGACTCAGACGACCAAAAGCTTCGTAGGAACCGGGGGCAGGAAAACCCAGCGCACGGATGCGCTCTGCAATGGGATCCACCGCATTCCACAACTCCGTGTACTGGACCATGAACATGCCATGCAACGTGTTGAACTGCGGACCAGTGACATTCCAGTGAAAATTGTGCGTTGTCAGGTACAGGGTGTAGGTTTCAGCCAACAGCCGACTGAGTCCTTGCGATATGGATTTCCTGTCCTGCGCGGAAATGCCAATCTGGATCGCCGGTTTCTTGCGACTTCCCATGCTTTGCCTCCTGTTATTGTTCAGATGATGTCACGACCAATCCGACCCGGAATCCCCCCCGGATGAATCCCAGGAACCCGAGGAATCATCCCAGGAACCCGAATCAGACACACCAAAATCCTGCCCACCCATGTCGCTGTTGCTTCCTGCCCCACCCATGGGAGGTTCCACATACCCTTCCGAAGAGGAAGACTGTCCCCCCCCGTCCACCAGACGATGGGCCAGCGCTTCACCAGCCACCATGCCAGCACCCAAGGCAGCACCCGTGGCCAGAGTACCCAGTATGCCACTGCCCCCGCCACCGCCCATTGGGGCCATGGGCTGTCCACCGGGCACACCACCTGGAGGATAGTAACCACCGCCGGAAGGAGGCATTTGGGTATACACCACAGGTCGTTGTGCCTGCCTGCGCACCATCCAGATCACGAAAAGGAGCCCAAGGCCACCCAGCACCAGTATCCAACCCCAAGAGAGCCCACTGTGCCCGGCCGCTTCATTAGCCACTGGAAGGTTCCGGCCGGACAGCTCCTGCCTGAGTTCCTGAACTGCTGAAGGATTGGCAAACGGAAGACCCGGTTGCAATTTTTCCGCCATGGCCAGTTCGTCACGCGCTGCGTTCAGATCCCCTGAACGGGCCAAAACTTCTGCATCCACAAAATGGGCTTTTGCACTATTCGGATGGGCACGCAGCACCTCCTGCATCATGCTGCGCGCTTCATCCATTTGCCCGTTCCTGGCGGCGTTATACACCTGATCCATCGTGGGCTCTGCCCATGATGGACTCTGGACGCCAATCAGCAGGGCGACAAGCAGCAGTAACCGTTTACTCATGTCAATCTCCAAAAATGCAGTGAATTTTTCCGGGACAAGCGGCATCCCTGCGCTCCAGATGGGGGCAAAATAGCAGAAATCAATGCAGAGTGGCGGAGAGTAGTTTCCGGTACCGACTCACCAGATCATCCTGGCCCTGTATCATCTGGAACAGTTTGAGCATGGTCTTTCGACCCACATCGTCCTGAAAAGTGCGGTCTCTCCGGACAATTTCCAGCAACTGATCCAACGCCGCACCGTAATCACCCTTGCTGGCCATCACACTGGCATAATTCAGCCTTGCCCCCAGATCCTCCGGGGCCGAGACAATCTGCTCCAGCAAGGTCTCTTCTCCAGGAAGGTCACGAATTTTTTCTTCCAGTTCCATTTTGGCCAGCAATGCTGCGGCCTCCTCCTCCAGACGACTGGCAGGAGCAAGTGCGTCCATGGTTTTGCGTGCCTCGTCACAAAATCCCGAATCCCATTGCAGCCTTGCCAGCATCATGCGCAGCGACTCATCACCCGGCGTTGTTTCCAGCGCTTTTTCCAGCAACCCAACCGCGGTTGACACATGCCCTTGCGCCACCAGAGCCATGGCTTCATCGCGATGCCTGGAAGCCAGGGAAGGAATCACCCGATCCAGAAACTGTCTCACCTGACTTTCGGGTTGTGCCCCGGAAAATCGTTCCACTTCCTCGCCGTTCACCACAGCCACCACGGTCGGGATGCCACGAACCGCATATCGCCCTGCAAGTCGCGGGTGTTCATCCGAGTCCACCTTGGCCAGAACAAACCGACCCTGGTATTCGGCAGCCAGTTTTTCCAGAATGGGTTTCAACACCTGGCAAGGCCCGCACCATTCTGCCCAAAAATCCAAAATCACCGGGACGCGCCTCGAAGCCTCGATGACCCGCTCCTGAAATCCTTCATCAGTCACGTCAATGGCATTGGCAGACATGGGTATCTTCCTGAAAAGCGTTCGTCATCCGATGAATTTTCTTGCATTCTGGAACATTTTCAACCAAGGGCCTTCTTCACCCCAACCGTCCGGATGCCAGGATAATTGAACGGTACGCACGGCGCGTTCGGGATGAGGCATGCAAATGGTGAATCGTCCATCGGTGGAAGTGACTCCTGCAATGCCCTCCGGCGAGCCATTCGGATTCAGCGGATAAGTGTGTGCCATCCGACCATGACCATCCACGTAGCGCAATGGTACCAACCCCCGCACCTCCTCCCTGTTTTCCGAAAAAACCACCCGCCCCTCGCCATGGGCCACGGGAACAGGAATCCGGCTGCCCTCCATACCGGCAAAAAACAGCGACGGCGTTTTCTCAACCTGAACCAGTACCAGCCGGGCCTCGAATTGCTCCGAACGATTACGCATGAATCGCGGCCAATGGCCCGTACCTGGAATCAGTTCCGACAAGGCACTCATCATCTGACACCCGTTGCACACACCCAGGGCAAACACGTCCTTGCGTTCAAAAAATGCGGAAAAGTCGTCCCGAGTCTTGGCGTTGAACAGAATCGATTTGGCCCAACCTTCCCCTGCACCCAGTACATGATAATTCAG
>JAJZEL010000241.1 GCA_021828575.1 Pseudomonadota bacterium | reverse complement strand
GCCAAGGTGCTGCGTATGCGTTTTGGCATCGAGATGAACACGGACCACACCCTCGAGGAAGTGGGCAAGCAGTTTGACGTGACCCGTGAACGGATTCGACAGATCGAGGCCAAGGCGTTGCGCAAGTTGCGTCACCCCTCACGTTCGGAACGACTGCGCAGTTTCATTGACGGCAACGAAAACTAAGGTGCCGGCAGTACGGGCCTCTAGCTCATGCTTGGTTAGAGCAGCGGACTCATAATCCGTTGGTGCTCGGTTCGACTCCGAGGGGGCCCACCAAACACCCTGTCAAGCCACTCTTAGAAGTGGCTTTTTGCTTTTTTTGGTCGCCTGGGTTTCCCTCAAAAAATCAAGTAAAATGTCCGCCGCGCACTGACCTGCTCACCCACAAACATGTCGGGGGAAGCTTGTACATTCATGATAACAAGGGTGGATTTCCATGAACCCGGAATCGTCGATCACACGGCCATCCTCTTTGGCCATCCAGTTCTATGAAAGTCTGACAGAGGCTGTCATTGGAGCAGAGAGTCTGACAGACCTCATACAGCCTTTGCTGGCGACCATGGAGGAGTTGACTGGGCTCGAATCCACCTATCTGACCGAAATTGACCTTCAGGCAGGAATCCAGAAAGTATTGTTTTCCCGTAACCGTGGAACGTTGAGCATCGATGCCGGCTTGTCCGTGCCATGGGAAGACACCCTGTGCAAGCGGGCGCTGGAGGAAGGATTGCCCTATACCTGTGATGTGCAGTCACATTGGCAAGATTCGGCCCCAGCTCGGGTATTGGGGATTCAGACTTATCTGAATGCTCCGATCCGTCTGGTGGACGGAAGGCTTTTCGGTACCTTGTGTGCCGCCAGCAGCCAGGTTCGTGAATTGCCTTCCGGCACAACCAAGCTCCTGGAGTTTCTCGCAGTGATCATTGCCCAGTTTATCGACCGTGAACGTTTGATCCGGCGACTGAGCCAGGAAAACGCCGTGCTGGATGCAGTTGCACATACGGATCCACTGACCCAATTGCCGAATCGCAAGGCGCTGCTTCATGTCCTGGAAGCGCGACAGAAAAAAGCTCAGGAAGAAAGCAGTGCAGTGGTTGTTTTTTTCATTGACATGGATCGGTTCAAGGAAATCAACGATTCTTATGGGCACAAGACGGGTGATGAATTCCTCCGGATTCAAGGAGAGCGGTTACGGGATGCCTTGCGCCCCACTGATTTTCTGGCACGCATCGGCGGGGATGAGTTTGTCGCATTGGCAAGTTTTCCGTCAGAAAACGGTTATCAGGTACGGCGGGTATGTGACCGGCTACGTGAAGCGACGACCGGACGAATAACGGTGTTCGATCGGGAGCTGGATTATTGCGGGGCCAGTATCGGTTTTGCGAGTTCGGGAGGAAAGGAGTTCGATGCCGAGAAGCTGCTGGTCGCAGCCGACGCCGACATGTATTCCGACAAGGCGGCACGCAAGAACACAGGCAACAGGCGTCCTTCTTGAGAACACAGGCCTCAGGGGTGCAGGATGCGCTGCGCGCCCATCATCAGACCAAACAGCAGCGGCTGGTGCACCATGTAGACCAGCAGGCTGTGTCGGCCCAGAGTTTGCAACAAGCCGCCTGACGAGGAAGCAATGCCTGCTGCCGGCCCTGCCAGGGCCGGCAGGTAACACCCGGCCCACGTACCCATCCAGAACAGACCCACCCAGGGAATGAGGGGAGCATAGTCTTCAGTGAACGGTTTCTGGCTGGCTAGGCCGATCCAGTTCAGCCATCGCGGGTTCATGAAGTCGAATCCGGGCAGCCAGCCAGCAATGAAAAGCACCAGACCTGCCGGTCCCAGGAAACGGACGTGCTTCAGGAGCGGGCGAGTCAGCCACTGGCTCAGGAAGAAAAAGTGCAGCACACCAAAGTAAATCCAGCGCGAAGCAAACAGCACGGCACTCACCAGGCTCACCAGCATGGCGCACCCGCCCAGTTGGACCAGACGGATGCGGAGGTTTCGGCGGGAGCCAGAGCGTGAAAGGAACAGGGAATATCCTGACACGAACACGAAGCTGCTGACGATCACCGTGCGCCACCCCAGCCAGAAAGGATCTTCCAGCATCCTGAAACGGGCGAAGCCGAAAAAGGTGAGGTCATAACAAGCATGGAACATCACCATCATCACAATGGCGATGCCCCGGTACTGGTCAATGCGGGGATGTCGGGCCAATTGAGGGAATGGACTGTTTGGGCAGTTCGAGTATGACACGCTGGCCCTGACGGTCCAGCACCACGGCTCCGGCCTGCACTTCCAGCAGCCGGATTCCCGGGGCGAGTTCGTGTCCCGGGCGAATGGCCCGTTCGGGGCCTCCGTTGAGGGAAAGGAGAGCCACGCTGTCCCCGACTTGTCCCCAGATGATGCCGTGAAGCGCCAGAGGACCCTGCAGGTTGCCTTTGCCAGAAAACACCGTCTGGCCTTCCAGATGGTCCAGGTTTTCGGTGGGGGGAACGTAAGGAATGGGCACCAGGGTGGGCGCAGGCGTAGTCAGGCGTATTGCCCACAACCCAGTGATTCCGGCCAGCAAGGCAATGACAACTCCCTGGGCTGTGCGCACATGAATTGTCGCGGGTGAGGAGAAACGGAGTTGCACCATGATGCTGCTACAATAACCGGACCTGTCTTCATTTGCAAAACCAACGGAATGCATGCCATGCAACGGACCGTCGCGCGAGGTTTCACGCTCATCGAAATCATGGTGGTCATGGTCATCATCGCCATTCTGGCGGCGCTCATCGTCCCGCGCGTGATGAGCAGGCCCGATGAGGCGCGTCGTATTGCGGCGCGCCAGGACGTGGCCAGCATCGTGCAGGCACTTGACCTCTACAAGCTCGACAATGGCCGGTATCCCACCACCGAACAGGGTTTGGCTGCACTGGTGACACAACCCACGACGGACCCGCTGCCCAGCAACTGGAAGGCCTGTCTCGACCGGGTGCCCAACGATCCCTGGGGGCACCCTTACCAGTATGCCCAGCCCGGACAGCATGGTGAAATTGACGTCTGGAGTCTGGGAGCGGATGGCAAACCGGGTGGTGAAGGCAATGATGCGGACATCGGGAACTGGGGCCAGTGATCAGGGCTTTACGCTGCTTGAAATGATGGTGGTGCTTCTGCTCATGGGATTGATTCTGGGCATGGTCACCCTCTCCTTCAAGGGCAGTGCGCGCCATCAATCTCTGGCCAATGAAGCTACACAACTGGCCGCCTGCATGAATCTGGCCTCGGACGATGCAGCTTTTTCGGGTCAGCCCCTCATGCTGGAAATGACCCACCATGGCTGGCAATTTCTGCAGGGAAATGGCGAGGAATGGCAGGCGATGAACAGTCATGATTTGCCTTCTGGTGTCTTCATCACCGACCTGGACCATCTTCGGGTGCCGGGCCTGCCGGAAGATCTGCCCCGGGCAGAGATTCGTTTTGATGCAGAGACCTCCCTTCCGGGCGACACGCTCATTCTGGAACGGCAGGGCGAGACCTACCTGCTGCAGCCGGATGCTCTGGGCCATTACGCGGCAGTGGCTCCAAAACCATGAAGCGTCTTGCTGACGGATTCACCTTGCTCGAGGTACTTGTGGCGCTGTTCATCACCAGTGTGGCACTGGCTGCCGGCATGCGGGCATTGGGGGGGGTGACACGCGTCAGTCAGGACCTCGCTCCCCGACTGCTGGCCCAGTGGAGTGCCGATAACCAACTGGCCCAGTTGCGTCTTGATCGCACGTGGCCGGGCATGGGAGAAACCACCAGCGATTGCCCTCAGGGGGCATACCATTTCGTGTGTCACGTGACCGTGAGTCCCACGCCCAACCCTTTTTTCAGGCAAGTGGTGGTGACGGTGACCGCGTCGGGCGAAACTTCCGTACTGGCCACTGCGATTTCGGTTTTGGCCAACGAGCAGGCTCATGTGCTGTGAAAAACGCGGGTTCACCCTGCTGGAAATGATGGTGGCCCTTTTCCTGATGGCGCTCATGTCGTTGCTGGCCTGGAGGGCACTGGATGCCATGGTGAGGACACGTGTGTCACTTGAAGCGCGAGGACAGCAGTTCGATGCCCTGAAACGCCTGTTTGACCAGTGGACCGGCGATTGTGCGGCCATGGATACACCGGATGGATGGCAGGCTGGCGTGCCGGTCAGTGTGTCGGTGCCTGAACGCATCGACATGATCAGGAGCAAGGCCTGGCCGGATGGCACACGACAGCGCGTGATGGTGACTTACCTGTTGCACCAGGGTGACGTGGAGCGCTGGGAGTCACCTCCTTTGGGCAGTCGGCTGGAATGGCTGGGCAAGTGGACCGCCTTGCAGCAGGGCGAGGATCCGGGGAGCGTGTATGGGGGCGATCCGGTGGTGCTGCTCAAAGGGGCCGAGGGTCTGACAGGTCAGGCCTTTGTCGAAGGTTCGGGTGTGGCGGGCCGACTGCCTGCCGCCTTTCCTCTCGTGAGGGGACTGGAGCTGTCTGTGTTCTGGCCTGGCCAGGAGTTTCCCTATTCCAGAATTTGCCTCACGGGCCAGGATTGAGCGCCTGGTTATGAAAACACATGGAGATCGCGGTGCAGCCCTGCTCAGCGCGTTGCTGATCGTGGCCCTGGTGGCCACACTGGTCAGTGGTCTGTTCTGGAGGGAACAGGTGCGCATGCGCTTTCTCGAGAACGAGCGTCTGAAGGACCAGGCCCAGTGGCTGGGGGTGGGGGCCGTGGACTGGGCCAGGCTCATTCTCAGGGAAGACCTTTTTCAAACCGGTGCGGTGGATCATTTGGGGGAGGTATGGGCCGTACCCATTGCCAGGACGCCCCTGAACGGCGTTCTGCAAGGCCAGGGAGCGGCGGTGGCACAGGATGAGGACGCCTGGCTGGCGGGTCGCATCGTGGATGCCACCAGCCGTTTCAATCTGACGTCGCTGGTGGATGTGAGTGCTCCTGGCGGGGATGGGGGCTGGGTAGTGGCCAATGGCATCAACACGGAAGCGGTGGGCATATTTGCCCGCCTGCTCCAGGGCCTCGGGCTCGATCCCGCAGGAGCCGGCATCGTGGCGCAATACCTGCTGACCAGCAGACCTCCCGTCAGTGCCACTGCCGATACCGGACTGCCTCCCCTGGTCCCGCAGGATCTCCTGCACCTGCTGCCTGGAGTCACCCCTTCCGACATGGAAAACCTGTCGCAGTATTTGGTGGTGTTGCGAAGGCCCACACCCGTGAATGCCAATACGGCTTCCCCCCTGTTGCTTGCAGCGCTTCTGGGCGTGGACGCAGGAACAGCCAATCTCCTGGTGCAGGATCGCTCGCAAGCCTTTTTTACCGATTACAATGCCCTGATAACCCGGTTGAATCAACGGGCGCCCCGAGTGCTGGCCATCAGCGCGCGCAACCTGAACGTGGCATCCGAGTATTTCTGGGTGGTGGAACAATTGCATCTGGGGCGGGTGACCTTGCGGCAACAGGTGCTGGTGAGCCGCCGGTCCAGACAAGGGGAAACAACGAGGGTGCTGTGGATCAGGCCGGGATGGCCCGATGGTGTGACGCTGGGAGGATAGAACCATTGCCGAATTGCTGACTTGCTGGGTGGCCCTGCCCCCCCGGCCGCAGACACCACCTGACCAGTGGGCTCTGGGGCCGCTGCCTTTTATGCTTTCCCGTGGAGGGACTCCGGTGTCCGTGGTGCGCCAGGGGGTGGCTCATCCAGAAGAGTTGCCGCGCTCCGATCGTACAGTGCTGGTGCTGCCTGCTTCTGATGTGCTCCTGTTGCAGGGCGCATGGCCCCACCTGGGCAAATTGTCGGTTTCCCGCTGGAAGGAAGTCTTGCCACACCTGATCGAGGAATCGCTGGCCACTCCCGCGGAATGGTGTCATTTCGCGCCATCTTCGGCAAAGGGAGTGGATGGGCAGTGGACGGTGGCGGTGGTGGATCGGGCCTGGATGCGCCATTTGCATCGGCAGTTTTTCGGGCCAGGCCGTGGGGCGCTACATATGGTGTCTTCCGCACATTTGCAGCCTGAAAATACGTTGATGCATGCGGATGTGTCCGGTACGGACGAGGTGGTGGTGTCCTGGCGCGGCAGCAATCTGGCTGGCTGGGGCATCAGGATGCGACGAGAAGACCTGTCCGTGCAGGCGGGGTGGCCTGGCATGCCCAGTGCCGGTCTGGTGGCACAGGCAGGCGGGCTGGAGTCCTGGGTACGTACCAGTGTGCCGGAGCAAGCCATCGATCTTTGCCAGTACGAGTTTTTTTCGCGGGCAGGGGGCGGGTGGGGACAGTGGTATGCGTGGCGTCACGTGATGGCTCTGGCAGGCTTGGCTCTGGTTGTTCAACTGGCAGGGCTCAACCTGTACTGGCTCAAGCTGCATTTTCAGGAACGGCATTTGCAGCAGGCCATGCAGCAGCTTGCACGCACCCACCTGCCCAGCGTGCCGGATGGCGTGTCGCCCCTCATGGCCTTGCGCCGGGCCATGGATACACACGACCAGCAGGATCCCTTCCTGATGCGTCTGGCAGCCTTGTCACGACTGCTGGACAAGGTTCCCGGCGATGCCGTGCAATCACTGGACTACCAGGGGGATGTCCTCAAGGTGCATTTCAAGCCGGGCTTCAGGGCTGAGGGGCTGAAACCGCAGGTGGTTGGTCTGGGTCTTCGATGGAAGGCAGCAGAACCGGGTGTGTGGGTATTGGAGGCTGGCAGGCCATGAACGAACGGATGGTGGTGTGGTGGCAAGCCAGGACATTACGGGAAAAGGGGTTTCTCGGAGGTTTGGCTGTGCTGGTGGCGATTCTGGTCGGCCAGTCGCTGCTGTGGCAGCCTGCAGCCAGTCACGTGGAGGTCCTGCAACGCGAGTTGCCTGCCTTGGGTACGGATCTGGAGCAGATGCAAGGCTTGGTGACGGTGCTGGAATCCCGTCCTGGAGGCACCCGGAAGGAGGCTCCCCTGCAGGGGCAAGCCCTGGTCACCGCGCTGGACAAATCACTCCGGGACAGCGGGATCGAGACCGCCACCTTGACGCCGCAAGC
>JAJZEL010000051.1 GCA_021828575.1 Pseudomonadota bacterium | reverse complement strand
GAGGTAAGCGGGATCGAACCGCTGACCTCTTGCATGCCATGCAAGCGCTCTCCCAGCTGAGCTATACCCCCAGTCAAGTTTTCAATGCTAGCACGT
Source organism: Pseudomonadota bacterium (assembly GCA_021828575.1). Lineage (GTDB taxonomy): Bacteria > Pseudomonadota > Gammaproteobacteria > Burkholderiales > Ferrovaceae > JAJZEL01. The sequence continues at coordinate 7,006 of JAJZEL010000051.1, read as the reverse complement.
TTTTCAGGGACGGATCAAGAGAACGACGCCCTGAGTCGCGCGACAGTCTTCTCGCGGCCTAGCAAATGCAATGTGGCGTCCAGTGAGGGGGTTTGGGTAGTGCCGCAAACGGCCACGCGCACCGGCATACCCACCTGTCCCATTTTCATGCCATGGGCGGTGGCAGTGGACTTGAGTGTCGCGCCAATGGATTCCACAGTCCAATCCGTTTCCATCAGGGACCGGGACAGGGTGTCGAACACGGGGTGGATGGCTGGCGTCAGGTGTTGTGCGCGGAGTTCGGCAGAAGGCATCATGGGTTTGTAAAAGTACATGGTTGACTGTGCAAGATCCTGCAGGCGCACAGCCCGGCTTTTGAGAAGCGACACGAGCGCAGTCAAGGGCGGGGCATCTGTGGCAGAGGGATCGATACTCAGCGATTGCAGAAATGGCGAAGTCAGTTCAGCCAACCGGACATCGTCTGCTGATTTGAGGTAATGCTGATTGAGCCACTCCAGTTTTTCCAGATTGAAGCGGGCCGGTGACCGGCTCACATGTGACAGGTCAAACCATTCCACCAGTTGCGCCCTGGAAAACACCTCCTCGTCTCCGTGCGACCAGCCCAGTCGGGCCAGATAGTTGAGCAGGGCTTCAGGCAGGTAGCCTTCTTCCTTGTACTGCATGACGCTGACCGCGCCATGTCGCTTGGACAGGCGTTCTCCGTCGCTGCCCAGAATCATGGGTACATGGGCAAATTGCGGGATGTTTGCACCCAAGGCGCGCATGAGGTGAATTTGCCGGGGGGTGTTGTTCACATGATCGTCACCCCGGATCACGTGGGTGATACCCATGTCCAGATCGTCCACCACGACTCCGAAGTTATAGGTGGGTACGCCATCCGCGCGCATCAGCACCAGATCATCCAGTTCGCCATTGGACACCGTGATGGGTCCTTTGACCAGGTCATTGAAGGTCACCTCGCCGCTCAAGGGGGTCTTGAAACGCAGTACCGGCTTTACGCCGGAAGGGGGAGAGGCCTTGGAGTCACGCCATCTGCCGTCATACCGGGGTTTTTCTCCTCTGGCGCGCTGAGCTTCGCGCAGGGCATCGAGTTCTTCCTTGCTGGCGTAGCAATGGTAGGCCTGGCCGGTTTTCAACAGGTGTTCAGCCACCTCCTGATAGCGGTCAAGGCGTTTCATCTGATAAAAGGGCCCTTCGTCATGGTCCAGCCCCAGCCAAGCCATGCCGTCCAGTATGGCCTGGGTCGACGCTTCGGTGGAGCGTTCCAGGTCGGTGTCTTCGATGCGCAGGATGAAGCGACCGCCATGGCGTCGGGCAAAAGCCCAGGAGAAGAGGGCGGTGCGGGCACCACCGATGTGGAGGTAACCGGTGGGGCTGGGAGCAAAACGGGTGCGGATCATCGTGGGCCAATGCAGGACAAAAAGGGCATTGTAGCCCACGAGACGAGCTTCAGGCTCGTGCCATAATGCCCACATGAGTGATCTCTTTCATACCATTCCTCATGCTCCGCTGGCCGAGGCCCTGCGTCCCACATGTCTGGACGACGTGCTGGGCCAATCCCACTTGTTGGGGCCGGGCAAGCCCTTGCGCGTGGCCTTCGAGTCCGGCAAGCCGCATTCCATGATCCTGTGGGGACCTCCTGGCGTAGGCAAAACCACGTTGGCCCGGCTGACCGCGCAGGCATTCCAGTGCGAGTTCATTGCCTTGTCTGCCGTACTCTCCGGTGTGCGCGAGGTACGTGCCGCCATGGACCAGGCTCAGGCCACTCTGGACAGCACGGGACTTGGCACGGTCTTGTTCATTGATGAGATTCATCGGTTCAACAAGGGTCAGCAGGATGCCCTGTTGCCGTTCGTGGAATCAGGGTTGGTGACTTTTATTGGGGCCACCACGGAGAATCCTGCTTTTGAAGTGAACTCTGCCCTCTTGTCCCGGGCGCAGGTATATGCCCTTCAGTCGCTGGACACGGGTGAACTGGCGGCTCTGGCGCGCAGGGCTCTGGCCCGGGCTTACCCCGGTTTCATGCTGGACGAGGCAGCCATGAAAATGCTGGCAGGGTTTGCGGATGGTGACGCGCGTCGTCTTCTCAACTTTCTGGAGCGGTCTGCGGAAACGGCAAGCTTGCAGGGCACTGCCACTCTGGATGCCGAATTGCTTTCCCGGGTGCTGACGGGACAGGGGCGTCGCTTCGACAAGGAGGGGGATGACTTTTACGACCAGATTTCGGCCCTGCACAAATCTGTGCGCGGGTCACATCCTGATGCTGCGCTCTACTGGTTTTGCCGCATGCTGGACGGTGGGGCAGACCCCCGCTACCTGGCGCGCCGCATCGTGCGCATGGCTTGGGAAGACATTGGCCTGGCTGACGTGAGGGCCATGCAACTGGTCAACGATGCGGCTGAAACCTACGAACGACTGGGTTCTCCGGAAGGTGATCTGGCTCTGGCCCAAGCCGTGATCTACCTGGCCGTGGCACCCAAGTCCAATGCAGGCTACATGGCTTACAATGCGGCCCGGGCATTCGTGTCAGGAGATTCCAGTCGTGAGGTGCCCGTTCATTTGCGCAATGCGCCCACTTCGCTGGCCCGTGACATGGGCCACGGGCGCGAGTATCGCTATGTCCATGACGAGCCGTATGGCTATGCCGCTGGCGAGCGCTACTTTCCGGAAGGCATGCCGGAACCCGGCTGGTACGAGCCCACTGATCGTGGACTGGAAGGCAGGATCAGGGAGAAACTGGCTTTCCTGCGAGATCTGGATAAACGGGCGCAAAAAAAATGAGTGCTGGGGTATAATGCCCGACTTCGTGGCCGTGGGCGGTTAGCTCAGCGGTAGAGCACTGCCTTCACACGGCAGGGGTCAGTGGTTCGATCCCACTACCGCCCACCATCAAACAAATGCCACATCACCAAACCTTTCCCATGACGCCATGGGATTCTGTCAACAGAATGTCATGGATTCTCCCGTAGGATTGAGGCCATAAGCCCTGCCATTTCTGTGCAGGTTGCTTTTCCCGATGCAAGGTATTTAGGGGGCCTGATGGACATGAACTTTGATGTGGTGAGTGACACCGAAAAAGCGAGGGTCGGTGGAAAACCTGAAAAATCGGTGGTGCGCGAGTTTTCCAGGGTGAGGGTTAGCTGGCGCGTGGCACTGTATCTGGGTGACCGTGTTGTTCTTGGAAAAACTCATGACATTTCCGAGGGTGACGTGAGTATTCTGTTCGACCAGGATGTGTTTTCCACGTCGCATGTGGACCTTCATCTTGAAGTCCATCGTTCAGCCCTGCGGGCGAAGGATGTGATTGCCATGCGCTGCCGTGTGGTGTACACGGTACTGACCAACGGCAGACACCGTGCCGGGTTTCGCATCATGCAAATGCATGACAACCATCGGACGCTGTACAGGTCAGTGATCGATGAGAAACGCAAGGTGCTGTCTGACCGAACGGATGACCGTGTTTGACCGGTAAGCGCAAAGGTCTTGATTGATCACTTTCCTGCCTCATCCTGTTTCCTGTTGTTCTTGTGGGACAACTCCTTCTTGTTTCTGAGCGAATCCGACAATTCGGAAATGATTTCTGAGGCGGAATTGATGATCTGGGGCGGACTGAAGCCCATCTGGCGGAGTTCGCGGTAGAAGGATTTGGCCAGGATTCTGGAGAGTTTTTCCGGGTCATGAATATCTTCCACCCGGATGTCCCGTCCACTGTGAGGCGTGGTGGCCAAGGCAGTGATGGCAAAACGGGAATGCAGCATGCTGCGCAACTGGGTAGCCTGAATGATCGTGGTGGCAAATCGGCCCAGAATTCTGAAGGTTTTCAAGTCGGGTTCGCTGAAGGCGTTCCGGTGTCGAGGGCAACTGACATTAATGACCCCGATGGCATGTTCCTGAGTGGAGAGGGGAACGGACATCAGGCTTTTTCCAGAGGAGGCGGGGTAACGGGCCGAACGGGAAAAAGGGGATTCCTCGATATTTTCCACGAATACCGGTTGCCCAGTGGACAGCACGTGACCCGATACGCCTTCCCCCTTCCTGACCACACCGTTGTAAGCTTCTTCGGGCATCCTGCCATGATGGGAATGCACTTGCAGCTTGTCGCCCTGAGCAAGCATGAGTGAAGCATTCTCGGCATCGAGGATGCGGGCGGTTTCCATGGCCAACATATTCAGAACAGGTTCCAACCCGTTGGCGGGGTCGAGTTCCTCCGACAGGGCGGCAAATCGGTCCAGCAGTGCGCGGGATTGATTGTTCATGGACGCCTCATGAAAAGCAAATGGGCCTGCGCCGTCATTCTGCCTGTGGACCCGCAGGACTTCAATGTTCATGACGGTCGTATGATAATGGGCGCGATGTTCCACACAAGGACATGATTCCATGAAAGCACGCGTTCTTTGTTTTATGCTGGTTCTGCTGGCGGCATTGTCGGACCCGGCTTGGTCAGCCACCCAGGGTACCCAACAGATTCAGGTGCGTGGCATGACGCGGAGTTTCATTCTGGAAACCCCGGACAGTCCTGCTGCTGGTCCCATGCCCCTTGTATTGCTGTTGCATGGTCACCTGGGAACGGCTGAAGGAGCCCTGGGGTTGACCGGCCTTCCCTTACCTCTTTCGGCATGGGTGCCTATTGTGGATCGCGAGCATGTGCTGGTAGTGGCACTGCAGGGCATGGAGGGGAGGGATCACCACACAGGTTGGCACGATTGCAGGCAGGATGCCACAGTCACCCCCCTGACAGATGACGTGGCTTTTGCCGATGAAGTGGTGAAACGGTTGGTGGGCACGGGATTGGCAGACGCTCACAGAGTCTACGTCATGGGCATGTCCAACGGAGGCATGATGAGTTACCGTCTGGCGCTGGAGATGCAGCCTACGCCTGCGGCCATCGTGGCCGTTTCGGCATCCATGGCATTACACAGTGATTGCCATGCGCTCCCCCATCCGGTATCCGTCATGATCATCAACGGAACGGGTGATCCCATATTGCCTTACGGTGGAGGTAAGGTGAACGTGACAAAGCAGGGGCACCATTCCGGTGAGGTGGTTGGCATAACGGCTGTGCGCGATTTCTGGCTGCATTGGGATGGGCTTGATGGAATACACGGGATGACAGGAACGTTCCCCCATCAGGCAGCGTCGGGAAAAACAGAAGCTGTGCGTACCATCTGGGGCTCTGATGCCGGGCCCCAAGTGGTGCTCGTGACCGTGCGCAACGGGGGACATGCCGAGCCTTCCCTGAAATTTCCTTATGGAGCCCTTTACGTGGAGCGTGCCGGAATACAGAACCGAGACTTTGAGAGCGCCGAAGAAGCCTGGAAGTTCTTTCAGGACAAACGGACGAAATGATAACCTGTCAGGTTGATTGGATTCCCCGTCGGCTTGGAGTAGAATCACCCGATAGTTGCTTTTGGAGAGCCCAGAATAATGAAGTGGATGCTGTTGTCTCTCGGGGTTCTGCTTCTGGTCGGGTGTGGCCAGACCAAGACTCAGGAATACTACATGAACCATCCGGGGGAGATTCCGGTGGACTTGGCTGAATGTCAGAAATTGGGCAAGAACACGTTCAATTGCAATGAGGCTGCCAAGGCGGCCTACATGTTGCGAAAGCAGCCCTGAATCCGGGACTTTTGTCGGAATGTCGGACTCTCCGGAGAAGTGGAAGGAAAGTCGGCAGTTGGTCGTCGGCCAGGAAGACTGGCAAGCCCGTCGCAGTGACCTGCTGCTTCAGATTACCAGTGATGGTATCCATGTTCTGAACGAACAGGGCTATCTCGTGGATATGGGTGAGTCCTTTCACGAGACACTGGGTTACACACGTGAAGAAATGCTCGGCATGCATGTCTCGCAATGGGACGCCCGCTGGTCGCCCGAAGTATTGAAAGAACGGGTCAAGCTACTGGCCGGCATGGACGGCGAACGCGCCTTCGAAACCCTTCATCGGCGAAAAAACGGACAGATTTTTGATGTAGAGGTTCGTGCCAGAGGGTTTCGGGTGGGCGCGGAGCTCATGGTCATTTGTTCTTCGCGTGACATTTCCGTGCGCAAACAATCCGAATCCATGATCGCTTTGCAGGCCGGGGCACTCAACAACAGTGTCAACGGCATCATCATTTCGGATGCCAGCTTGCCTGACCAGCCTGTCATTTATGTCAACCCGGCTTTTGAACGCATCACGGGTTACACGTCCATCGACATCATCGGCAAGAATTGCCGGTTTCTGCAAGCAAACGATAGGGATCAACCCGATATCGAAGGCTTGCGCGAAGCCCTGAAGACCGGATCAAGTGTCAAAGCTACCCTGCGCAATTACCGCAAGGACGGCACCATGTTCTGGAATCGGCTCCAGGTGGCGCCTGTCATGGACCAGTCAGGAAAAATCACCCACTTTGTGGCCATCGTGAGTGACATCACGGATCGTAAAAATTCGGAAGACTATCTGCGGTTGATATCGCGCGTTTTCATTCACGCCGATGAAAGTATTTTCATCACGGATCATCAGGGCCTCATCGTGGAAGCCAATCCTGCTTTTACCCGAACCACAGGTTATGAACGTGACGAAGCCCTTGGAAAAAAGCCCAGCCTGCTCAAATCAGGGAGGCATGACCATGAGTTTTATGCGGATTTGTGGCAATCCCTGCTGACGGATGGTCATTGGACGGGGGAAATCTGGAACCGGCGCAGGAACGGGGATATTTATCCGTCAAAAACCACCATATCCTCAGTGCGTGATGATGACGGTCGTATCCTGAGCTACGTGTGCCTGTCATCCGATATTTCAGTGCTGAAAGCCCAACAGCGCGAACTGGAAATGCTGGCCTTGCACGATCCCCTGACCGGGCTGCCCAATCGGGCGCTATTGCATGACCGGCTGGCTATGGCCCTGGCAGAAGCCCGGCGTGCCGGCACGAAAATGGCTGTGTGTTTCATGGACCTTGACGGATTTAAGCCCGTGAATGACCAGTTTGGACATGAAACCGGCGATCTGCTTCTGGTGGAAGTGGCCAGG
>JAJZEL010000221.1 GCA_021828575.1 Pseudomonadota bacterium | reverse complement strand
AATGTCCAGGACGAGCAAAACCACATGGTTTCAAAAATCGTGCTGCAACAGATCATGGTCCTGGCCGTGGCTCAAGATGCATCCGTCAAGGATGACGTCAAGGCCAAAGTGGTCAATACCGTCACCCTGGAAGTGACGCCGCAACAGGCCGAAAAACTTGATCTGGCTCGCAGCGTTGGCACCTTGAGCCTGGTGCTGCGTAACCAGGTGGACAAAAGCCCGGCGGTCACCTACGGCGTTCATAAATCCGATTTGCTGGCTTCAGAGGCCAAGGAACCACAGCCTCCTGCCAAACCCGTCATTTCCGGCAATGCTCCGGCATCTTCAAGATCGTCCGCCGGCTCCATTGAAGTCATTCGTGGCACAACCCGTGCCAACGTCTCTTCTTCCCATTGAGTCCTGCCATGAAAATCCTGATTTCATTCCTGAGCTTATTTCTGGTCTGTGCCGGACCAGCCCGGGGCGCTACAGAACCTTCTCCTGAACCAGCGCCGGTAGTGCTAAAAGTCACTCTGGGCAAATCCATGCGTATCCTGTCCCCTTCCGATTTGGCCCGGGTTTCAGTGGCCAATCCAGAAGTGGTGGATGTCAGTCTGGTCAAGAACAGGGAAGTATTCCTGGTCGGTAAAAAAATTGGCAGTACCAACATTTATTTATGGACACGCGACAATCACCTGACGTTGATGGACGCCGTCGTATCCCTTGATCTGGTGGGACTTCGCGAAAAACTCACCGAGTTGATGCCCGCTGAAAAAGAGATCAAGGTCAGTGCTGCGGGTGAATCCTACGTATTAAGTGGTCTTGTCACGGATGCAGTTGCCGTTCGCCAGGCCATGCTTCTGGCAGAGCAGTTTGGTGGAAAGAAAGTCATCAACATGCTGTTGACTCAGGACATCGCGCAGGTACTGCTTGAGGTCAAGGTCGCAGAAGTCAATAAAACCATTGATGACAAGCTTGGTGCAGGGGGTATTTGGAGCGGGGACACCGGATCGAATCTGGGTGTCAACACAGCATTTTCTGCGGGCTCTGCCGGCTCAATTACGATGGGCAAGCTGGCAAAGCGCGGGTCGATGATCCTTGATGCGGAAATCAATGATGGACGCGCCAAGATTCTGGCAGAGCCCAACATCGTCGCAATCAGCGGACAGGAAGCCTCCTTTTTGGCTGGCGGTAAAATCTACATTCCCATCCCCCAGACCACGGGGCTTGCCACCATGATCACGCTTCAGGAAGAACAGTTTGGTGTGGGGCTCAAGTTTGTGCCAACGGTTCTCAGCGGTGGAAGAATCAATCTTCGTGTCAGTCCAGAAGTATCAGAACTCTCGGCAACAGGGACAACCCTGGGTACGGGAGGTAGTCAGAGTGTCATTCCAACCATTACCACGCGTCGCGCCTCCACGACAGTGGAACTCAACGACGGCCAGAGTCTCGCCATTGGCGGTCTTATCAAAAACAACGTCACTGAAGCCGCCAAAGCTTTTCCGGGATTGGGAGAAATTCCGATTATCGGCGCACTATTTCGCAGCAGTGAGTTTCAGAGCGATCGTACGGAACTCGTTTTCGTGATCACCCCCCACATCATCAAGCCTTCCGACATCAAATTGCCGTTGCCAACCGATAATTTTGCAACGCCGACCCGCTCGGAATTTCAGCTCGAGGGTAAAATGGAAGGAGACAAACGCCCATGAAACTCTTTGCCAAATCGATTGCTTCTGTCCTGTTGATTACTACTCTGTTGGGAGGGTGTGCACCACGCCAGTACAACGCCGACCCTTCATTGGGCCAGGCCGTTCATGATAACCTTGCAGCCCAGATCGTGAACCCGAACGGCATTCCCCCCACTGGCCCACAAGGGCTTTATGGTTCGCCTGCCAAGGCGGTCATGGATCGGTACGTCAGCTCGTTCCTGGCGCCTCCACCTGCAGCAAACCCTTTTACAATTGGCATTGGCACCGGTACTTCGACATCCATGACGGCTCCTGTCATTTCCGGAACGACGCCCTGACCAAGGGTGTGTGCATAGAATCATAAGATGAAAATAACGGCACTTTCGGCTAGTTCACCTCCTCAGGATCTGAAAAACATTCTGCAGGAGAAATGTCGCAGCGATCAGTTTGTTGTTCTCGAACAGGTTGGTGCAAAACTCAACATCGACACTCCGGAAGTATCCTCGGCAGATCTTTTGATTCTGAACTATCCGGATATTGACCATCTGGACTGGTCGGCCATTGAAATCTTTAATCTGCGTCATCCGCATTCCACAACGGTGCTGCTGATTGGCCAAGGCGACATGGAACGCATCCTGGTGCAGGCCATGCGCGTTGGTGTGCGTGATGTGCTCGATAGCGCCGAAATCAGCGAACGTCTGCCCGAAGTCATCGAACGTGCCAGGTCACGACTGGCCGCTGCCCTGGGCAATCGCGCCGCAGGAAAAATCCTGACTTTCATCCCTTGCAAGGGTGGAGGAGGAACCTCCTTCATTGCCAGTAATCTGGCTTATGTTTTGGGAGAAGTCCATCACAAGCGCGTGCTTCTCATCGATCTGGATCTGCAGTTTGGAGATGCCTCCTTTTACATCACCGACAGCGATGATGGCCGTAGCCTCGGCGATGTGATTCGCAAACCCAATCTGGATGGACAGATGCTGGAAGCCGCTTGTGTTCAGGTAGGCAAGAGCACCTGGTTGTTGCGGGCTCCCAGTAACCCGGAACAGTCCGTTGGCATCACTCCCGAACAGATCGACAATATTCTGACGCTGGGTTCGCGCCAATTCGATTTTATTTGCATCGACCTTGAAAGAACGCTCGATCCGCTTTCATTGCGAGCCATGGATCGATCCGACCTTATTTTTCCCATCATGCAAACCGTTTTGCCTTATGTTCGGGGTACACAACGGCTTCAAAGAACCTTTCGGGCGTTGCACTACCCTGAATCGAAGATTCGCATCATTGTGAATCGTCAGGGGAACTCCAAGGATCTTTCGGTAGAAAAGATTGAAGAGGCGCTGCACACCAAGTTTTACATGCATTTGCCCAACGATTTTCACAATGCCAGCACTTCCATCAACGCCGGCAAGCCATTGTATGAAATTGCCCCAGATGGCGTCTTGACCCTTGCCCTCATCCGATGGGCCGATCAGCTGGTAGGAGCCATGCCAAAGCAGGAGCAGCCTGCTGCAAGTTCTTTTTGGCGCAAAATTGCCTCAATAGTCAAGTAGTCAATAGCCTGAGGAGTCATCATGTCGCTGCGTGAACTGTTGAATACTCCCAACATCCAGACGGCAACGGAGCAGGGTGAAGCCCTGGTTGCAGATGCGCATCGCGTCGATGCGGATGCAATTCGCCTGAAATCAGAAATCCACCTTGAGCTTCTCAAAAAATTTGATCTCTCTGTCATGGAGAAGATTTCTGAGGCCGAACTGCGCCAGCGCCTGGCAGTGTTCGTTGATGAAACCATCAACGAAAAAAGCATCATTCTTGGCGAAACCCAGCGCAAGGCACTGATTACATCCATTCAAAATGAGGTCATGGGACTCGGCCCATTGGAACCCCTGCTGGCCGACAGCGCCGTGTCAGACATTCTCGTCAATGGCCCTCATACCGTGTATGTGGAGCGACATGGCAAGCTGGAACTCACCAACGTGCGGTTTACGGATGATGAGCACCTGCTGCGCATCATCGAAAAAATCGTATCGCGAATCGGGCGGCGCGTAGATGAGTCAAGCCCCATGGTGGATGCCCGACTTCCCGATGGCTCGCGCGTCAATGCCATCATTCCACCGCTGGCCCTGGATGGCCCAGCGTTGTCCATTCGCCGTTTCTCTGCCGTCCCGCTTGGCGTAGAGCAACTCGTTGATTACGGCAGCATGACTCGTGATATGGCCATGATGATTGCCGCCATGGTCAAGACCAAAACCAACATCATCATTTCTGGCGGAACGGGTAGTGGCAAAACCACGATGCTCAATCTCATGTCCGGGTTCATACCGGACGATGAACGCATCGTGACCATCGAGGATGCCGCTGAGTTGCGCTTGCAGCAGCCTCACGTGGTTAGACTTGAAACCCGTCCTCCAAACATTGAAGGGGAAGGTGAAATCAACCAGCGCGCCCTGATCAAAAACAGCTTGCGCATGCGACCCGATCGCATCATTGTCGGCGAAGTTCGCGGCGCAGAAGTTCTGGATATGCTGCAGGCCATGAATACGGGTCACGAAGGTTCAATGGCCACCATACACGCCAATACAGCCCGAGATGCGCTGACCCGCCTGGAGAACATGGTGGCCATTTCGGGGCTCAACATGCCCGTGCGCCCCCTGCGACAACAAATCGTCTCTGCCTTGACCGCCATCATCCAGGTATCGCGATTGAGCGACGGCAAACGAAAAATCATCAGTATTCTCGAATTGACCGGGATGGAAGGTGACATGATATCCACCCAGGAGATTTTCAGGTTTCAGCAAACGGGCGTTGCTCCGGATGGTACCGTGCAAGGTCGATTCAGGGCCACTGGCATCCGCCCCAAGTTTGCAGAAAAAGTGGCAGCCCGAGGCGCTCCACTGCCAGAGTACCTTTTTGACCCCGATCATAACGGCTAGTGATCCAACATGGACTATTGGGCATATTTCATTCTCATTCTTGCGTTTTTGGGCCTGTTTGGCCTGATTGAGTCGCTCATCCTGTTTTGGAGCAACTGGGCCGGTTCTGAATCACGACGGCTCAGGATGCGACTGCAAACCATTTCAGGAGAGCTTCCCCAATCGGCTACACCGCGACTGAAACGCGGCGCCTACAGCACCAACCCTGCCACAGACCGCTTCCTGAAACAAATTCAGCAACTGGATGCACTCGACACGTTGCTGCGCCAGGCAAATCAGCCATACCTGGTTGTACAGGTCCTGGGGGTCATGGGTGGTTTGGGACTGGCTGCCCTGGTAATCAGCCTGTTGGCCGGCGCAGGTTTTTTGACCGTTCTGATTGCCGTTGCCGTTTCAGGGGCGGCGCCCATTTTAGTATTGCGGATTATCAGAACCTCCCGCATGAAGCAGATTGAATCCCAGTTACCTGATGCGCTGGACCTGTTGGGGCAAGCCATGCGCGCCGGTCATGCCTTTTCAAGCGCCTTGAGAACAGTGGGTGTTGAAGGTCCTGAACCCATTGCTACCGAGTTTCGTACCACTTCGGACGAAATCAGTTTTGGTTCGACTGTGCGGGAAGGAGTCCTTAACCTTGCTAACCGTGTGGACAGCATGGATATGCGTTACTTTGCCCTGGCTGTCCTGATCCAGTCAGAGACCGGAGGAAACCTCAGTAACCTGATGATCGATCTGGCAAAACTGATTCGCGAGCGTATGAAATTGCGCCGTACCGTGAAGGTACTTGCTGCCGAAGGTCGTCTGTCCGGTTGGATTCTGGGTCTGTTGCCTTTTGGTTTTGCCGGATTGATGACCCTTGTCAATCCAAGCTATCTCAGCTTTTTCTGGATCGATCCCGGCGGCTGGCCCATCGTCAAACTGATGGCTGTGCTCCTGCTGGTGGGTGTGATCTGGATCAGAAGCATTACCAATATCCGGGTATAGAGGAATCGATTCGGTATGCCAATCATTTCCATCATTTTGTTGGCACTCGGGGCCCTCATCATCGTGGGGTTGCTTTTGATGCTGCTCACCAGCCTCTTCAAGTCAGCGGCTGCACGGCGCCTGGACAAAATGGTAGAGGAAGAGAACCGAAATACCAAGGACATTCATGCTTCACTGGCCCAGGCAAGTCAATTCATCACAGGTAAACTGTCACCACTGGCTCGTTTTTCTGCACCCAAAGGGGCATGGGATTCATCACCCTTACACAGGGAACTGATGGCGGCAGGATATCGCAATGACAGTGCTGGAGCAGTGTACCTGGGATTCAAAACCCTGTTGACTTTCGTCTTCCCCATCATGTTCTTGATTCTGTCAGCAATCTTCAAGTTAACGCTGGATTCTCGACAAATGCTGTTGATCATCCTGATATGCTCCGCGTTCGGTTATATGCTGCCCAACTTCATTTTGTCTTTTCTGGTTTCAAGACGTCGCCAGGAACTTTATGAAAATTTCCCTGATGCCCTGGACCTCATGCGCATCTGCGTTGAAGCAGGCTTGGCATTGGATGTGGCCATTGCAAGGGTTGGTGAAGAGATGCGCATTCGCAGCAAGGCCCTTTCAGATGAATTCAGGTTGGTTGTGCTTGAACAACGTGCAGGATCAGCGCGCAACATGGCGCTGAACAACCTCGCCATGCGCGTTGGCATCCCAGACGTTGATTCACTGGTGTCAACCCTGGTTCAAGCCGACAAGTTTGGTACCAGCATTTCAGACTCACTCAGGGTCCACTCTGAAAACCTGCGTTTAGGACGTCGTCTGCGTGCGGAAGAACAGGCTGCAAAGATTCCAACCAAGATTTTGCTGCCGTTGATCATGTGCATTTTCCCTTTGCTGTTCATATTGATCCTGAGTCCTGCCATTGCCAACATCCAGCATGCCATGAAGGGAGAGCCTTCCAGTAATACAGAGAATGTAGAGTCCCCCTGAGAGCACTATTCCGTGCCGATATACCAGGACAATCATTGGCTTGGCCTCAAGCGGTTGCGCCTCTATTCACGCACGGCTGCACTGGTATTTTCCATTCTTGCCATCGGTCTGGTGTTTCATTCCAACATCGTCGATCCGAATGGCTTTCCGCTTGTGTTCGATTTTGGTGTTTTCTGGGGAGCGGCGTATCTCGCCTTGTCGGGCCACCCTGCGGATGCTTATCAATCCAGTCACCTGCAATCCGCCGTCAAAACGATCATTCCCATCGTGACGGAAGGGTCTTACGGATGGTTTTATCCTCCAAATTTCTTTTTGTTCATTTCGCCGCTGGCGTTGGTACCCTATCTTTACGCGTATCTTGTCTTCATGCTTTTGACGCTTGCGGTCTACGTGATTGTCGTTCAGCGAATCTTTCCTGGGCGTGATGCACTGTGGTGCCTTGCCGGATTTTCTGGTGCCTGGGTCAATATTCTCCTGGGACAAAATGCCTTTCTGACGGCGGCCCTCGCTGGCGCTGCCTTGATGCAGCTGGGTCGGCGTCCCG
>JAJZEL010000252.1 GCA_021828575.1 Pseudomonadota bacterium | reverse complement strand
GGAGAACTCAGCACCTCAATTTTTTCAGCCTGGGTGAGGAACCCAAGTTTCTTGTGGACCTGCCTGGTTATGGTTACGCGGAAGTCCCCCATGCGGTAAAACAGCACTGGCAGGCCTTCCTCTCTCGCTATCTGGCATCGCGAATTTCGCTGAAAGGGCTGGTGGTTCTCATGGATATCCGTCACCCCCTGACCCCCCTTGATCGGCAATTGCTGGAATGGTACTTCCCAAGCGGCAAACCCCTGCTGATTTTGTTGACCAAAGCCGACAAACTGGGACGAGGAGCGCGCCTCAATACTGTGCGAGAAGTACGCAATGCCTTGCCAGAATTACCACAACCAATTGAAGTTATTGCTTTTTCAAGCACGTCCAGAGAAGGGTTGGAGGAAGCCAGGGCCATCATTGAACCCTTGTTTCTGACTGGGGCTGAAATACCCGGATAAAAAAATGCCCCCGCGGGACGAGGGCAAACGCCACTTGTGATCGGCGGAAATCCTGCTCTAGGGAGAAAAGCAGGAGTTGGGTGTTGCACCAACCTGTTGTCAGACGCCTTCAGATGGGTTAAGTTCCCCGGCTGGATCACTTTAATACACGTTGTCACCATGGAAACTCGAGGTCATTTCCCCGGGCGCCGGATGCGCCGAAACCGCAAGGATGTGTTTTCCAGACGGCTGGTCAGGGAAAACACTTTGACTTGTGACGACCTGATCTATCCCGTTTTCGTGCTGGATGGACAAAACCGCGAGGAAGCCGTGGCCTCCATGCCCGGAATCCAGCGCCAGAGTCTGGACCACTTGAGCAAAACGGCCGCGTACTGCCTGGAACTGGGCATTCCCGCCCTGGCACTGTTCCCCGTGGTTGATGCCTCCCTCAAAACCCTGGACGCCAGGGAGGCCTGGAACCCTGAAGGGCTGGTGCCGAGAACCATCAGGGCATTAAAGAAAGACTTTCCGGAACTGGGTATTGTGACTGACGTGGCCCTGGATCCTTACACCAGCCATGGTCAGGATGGCCTGATTAACGAAAATGGCTACGTGATGAACGACGAAACCATAGAAGCCCTGGTTCGGCAAGCTGTCACAGAAGCAGAAGCCGGGGCTGACATGGTGGCTCCCTCCGACATGATGGATGGTCGCGTGGGTGCAATTCGCAAGGCGCTGGATCTGGAGGGCCACATCCATACCCGTATCATGGCCTATTCAGCCAAATATGCCTCGGCATTCTACGGTCCATTCCGCGATGCGGTGGGCTCTGCAGCCAATCTGGGCAAGGGCAGCAAAGCCACTTACCAGATGGATCCGGCCAATGGTCACGAAGCGCTCTGGGAAGTGGGTCTGGATCTGGAGGAAGGCGCAGACATGGTCATGGTCAAGCCTGGACTGCCTTACCTGGATGTCATACGCCGGGTCAAGGATGCGTTCGGAGCGCCCACCTTTGCCTATCAGGTCAGCGGGGAATACGCCATGCTGAAGGGCGCGATAGATGCAGGGTGGCTGGACGAACAGTGCATCCTGGAAAGCCTGTTGGCTTTCAAGCGGGCTGGCGCAGATGGCGTATTGACCTATTTTGCCGTACGTGCAGCGGAAATGCTCAGAGATCGCTGACAGACTCCCTTTTCAACAGGGCCTGCACGTCTTTCGAGCGTGCTCTGGGAGCAGCCTTTGCCCCCCCGGCGCGAGCCATGCGCAAGGCGTCACGAGGCAGGACCTGTACAGTCACCTGTACGTCCCTGTCCACAAAACGCAGCACGGGAACATCCAGATGACGGTCCCCATAACGCACCCGCTTCACTTCCTGCCCATAATCCCGGCTGTGGTCCAGAAAATGCAGCGCCAGGGCTTTGTCCTCATCCGTGAATACCTGCAATTCGATTGGGCTGTGGGGTCCGGCAGTACCCGTCAACACGGACCCAGTCAACCAGGGGTCAAACGGAGCAAGCCAGTCCATCAGGCCCAGAGCCTGCTCCCGCAAATCCTTCAGGTGGTCTTCCTGGGTCCCTGACTGGTAAAGATTTTGCCAGCTACGCAAAGCCTGTTCGACTTCCTGGTCGTCGGGCAAATCCATCCGGCCAGTGACTCCCGCCTGTTTGGCTGCCTTTCGTTTGGCCGAGGAAAAATCCCGCGTGCCATCTTCCGCCAGAATCCTGGCAGCCAGATAGGCCAGATGTTCCCGCTGATGACGACGCGCGCCGGAAGCCATGGAATCAATTGGAACGGGCAGGCTGGGAGTAGACGTAATCCACGACCCGGTCCGGACTGGTGGTATCGATTTTACCCGTGACCGGATTGACCGTGACCACGTCCACGCCAGGAGGAATCACTTGCGGGCTCTCCGGAATCGTGCGCAAGGCCTGCTGCATGAAGTCCATCCAGATGGGCAGGGCGGCCTGTGCCCCGGTCTCCCGCCCTCCCAGGGTGGCGGGTTTATCAAAACCGACCCAGGCTACGGCAACCAGACTGGGCTGAAACCCGCAAAACCAGGCATCCACGTGATCATTTGTGGTTCCCGTCTTACCTGCAATATCCTGCCTGCCCAAGGCTGAGGCCCGTTCCGCCGTACCCATTTTCACCACATCCTGCATCATGCTGGTCATGAGGAACGCGTTACGGGGATCAATGACCAGGTCGGCTCCTTCCCCGGCTGCCTTGGGGTGCGCCTGGCTGATGACCTGCCCCTGCCCGTCCAGGACCCTGTCAATGTAGTAAGGCGTCACCTTGAATCCCCCGTTGGCAAAGATGGCATATGCATTGGCCATTTGCAGGGGCGTGGCCGCTCCCGCGCCCAGCGCCATGCTCAGGTAGGGAGGATGTTTTTCGGGATCGAAACCAAAGCGGGTGATGTACTGATGGGCGTAAGCCGGGGTAATGGCATCCAGCACCCGTATGGCCACCATGTTGTCGGACTTGGCCAGGGCAAAACGAAGCCTGATGTTGCCGAAATATTCGTTGTCATAGTTATGCGGGGTCCAGGCCTGTCCCCCATTTTTTTCTGCATCCACCACGAAGGGACCATCATTCACGATGGTGAATGGCGTGTACCCCTTCTCGAGGGCCGCCGAATAAATAAAGGGCTTGAAACTGGAACCCGGTTGACGATACGCCTGGGTCACATGGTTGTACTTGTTGAGGTCGTAATCAAACCCACCCACCAGCGCCCGAACCGCGCCATCATGGGTGTCCAGCGACACCAGAGCTGCCTCCACGTTGGGAATCTGGGTGATTTCCCAGGCGCCCTTGTTACCTTTGGTCATCCGGACGAACGACCCCCTCTGTATCCGCACCGACTTGTCCGCCTTCGGATTGAGGGCCCGTTTTACGAAATCCAGGCTTGCCCCCGTGAGAGTGACGTGGCCAAACGTTTTGACATAGGCTTTCACCTGGCTCTCGGAGACGGACAGGACCAGCGCCGGGTAAAGGCCTTCCGTCATGTCCCGATCAGACAGTTCGTCGTCCAGTTCGGCGTCGGTCAACCCGGTGGAGGGCAAGGGGGAAAAATCTTCCGGCCCCCTGTACCCGTGCCGGTGATCGTAATCCAGCACTCCCTGGCGAACCGCCAGATTGGCCGCTTCCTGGTCAGCCTTCAACAGGGTGGTGATGACCTTGTAACCATGGTTGTATACGTCCTCCCCATACGCTTGCACCATGTACAGTCGGGCCATTTCTGCCACGTAATCGGCACGGATGGGGAAGTTGGCCCGGAAAGGGGAAAGGTGACCAGGCCTTTTCAAGGCATCACCATATTCCGCTTCGGTAATGAACTTGAGCTCGCGCATTCGCTTGAGCACATACTGCTGACGCAGGGCAGCCCGCTTGGGATTGACAATGGGATTATAGCGCGAAGGCGCCTTGGGAAGCCCTGCCAGCATGGCCATTTCCGCCACCGTCAGCTGATTGAGCGGACGTCCGTAATAGGCGTAGGCGGCCGCCCCGAATCCGTAGGCACGCTGACCCAGGTAGATCTGGTTGAGGTAAAGCTCAAGGATCTGATCCTTGCTGAGGTTGCGCTCGATCTTGTAAGCCAGCAACACTTCAGACAGTTTCCTGGAATAGGTTTTTTCATTGCTGAGAAAAAAATTCCGGGCCACCTGCATGGTGATGGTACTTGCCCCCTCACGGGCACTGGCTGCAAACACGTTGGCCATGAAGGCACGGATGACACCCTGAAAATCCACGGCCCCATGCTGGTAAAAACGGTCATCCTCGGCTGCCAGAATGGCTTCCTTCATGTGCTCGGGCACCTGCGAAAGCTTGAGGACTGCACGGCGCTCTTCCCCAAATTCTCCGATCAACTGGTCATCCGCCGTAAAAATCCGAAGGGGAATCTTGGGCCGGTAATCCGTCATGGCATCCAGACCAGGCAGGGAAGGGTAAATCAGCGCCAGGGCAATAGCCACGATTCCAACGCCAACCAGCACCAGCGTTACCAGGACGGCTACGGGATAGTACAAAAATTTCAAGGACATGGGTCACCAGGAAGAAAGTTCCTCCGGCATTATAAAGGGCAGTCGGCTACAATGGGCGCATGGATGTGCAACGCAATTTTTTTCTCGTGGGCCTGATGGGGGCCGGCAAAACCACCATAGGTCGCGCACTGGCGCAAAAACTACAGATGTCCTTCGTCGACTCTGACCACGAAATAGAGGCCCACACGGGTGTTCGCATTTCGACCATTTTCGAACTGGAGGGCGAAGCCGGTTTCCGGGCACGGGAAGAAGACATCATCGGCCAGCTGGTCAAACGTCACGGCATTGTTCTGGCCACAGGCGGTGGAGCCGTCCTGAGCCCACTGACCCGCGCCCGACTGCGAGCATCGGGCACAGTCATCTATCTTCGGGCCAGTGTGGACGATCTCTGGCTGCGCACGCGCCATGACCGTCACCGCCCCCTGCTGCAAACCAAGGATCCCAAGGCCCGATTACAGGAACTTTTTGAGAATCGCGACCCTCTTTACCGGGAAGTGGCTCATATCGTCATGGACACGGCGCGCCAGAGCGTACGAAAACTGGTGTCCCGTCTGGAAACACAACTTGTCGAACCCGTTGCCCATGAAAACCCTGAAAGTTGACCTGGCAGGCGCGCCCTACCCCATTCATGTGGGTCCCGCTCTCACGACCCGGGCGGACCTGCTATTGCCACACCTGGCCATTCCCCAGGTGGCCGTGGTCACCAACAGCACGGTGGCTCCCCTGTATCTGGATGCTCTCCGCGACTGTCTTGGCCAGGCTGGCGTGAATGTGCTGAGTATCGTGCTGCCCGATGGAGAAGCCTACAAGACGCAGGACTCCTGGTACCACATACTGGACGAAATGCTGGCTTACCGCTGCGAACGCAAGACATCCCTCATAGCCCTGGGGGGCGGAGTTATCGGCGACTTGACAGGGTTTGCTGCGGCCACCTTCCTGCGAGGGGTTCCCCTGATCCAGGTCCCCACCACCCTGCTGGCTCAGGTGGATTCCTCTGTTGGAGGAAAAACAGGGATCAACCACCCCATGGGCAAAAACCTGATAGGTGCCTTTCATCAGCCACGCCTCGTGCTGGCTGACACCCTTGTCCTGAACACACTGCCCGCCCGGGAATACCGGGCAGGTGTGGCGGAAATCATCAAATACGGGCTCATCCGCGACCTGCCTTTCCTGGACTGGCTGGAAGCACACCTGGATGCCCTGATGGAACGGGATTCGCACACCCTCACCCAGGCCATCTTGGAATCCTGCCGTAACAAGGCTGAAGTGGTGGCCCTCGACGAGTTTGAAACCTCCGGTGTGCGCGCCCTGCTCAACCTGGGGCATACCTTCGGCCATGCCATCGAAGCAGGGGCTGGATATGGCGTGTGGTTGCATGGCGAAGCCGTAGCCACGGGCATGCTCATGGCTGCCGACCTGTCCGAACGCATGGGATGGATCAGTGAACATGATCTTCTGCGCGTGGAATCCCTGATCAAGCGTGCCGGCCTGCCCCTGCAAGCACCCGACTTGGGTGCAGACCGTTATCTGCAACTCATGGCTTCCGACAAAAAGGTGGAAGCCGGTAACCTGCGCCTGGTGCTGTTCAAGGCCCTTGGCCGGGCCATTCTCACCCAGGAGGCTGATCCTGCATGCCTGAAGTCTGTGCTCACTGCCGGTAAAGGCCGCTACCTGGGACGACAAAACGAGGTTCCCCAATGAAATATGCCATTGCTGTGCTGGTACCCTGCTTCACTTTTTTTTCCCTCGGAAGACCCGGAGCCGGCTTTTTTTGTCTCTTCCTCCAGATCAGCCTGTTTGGCTGGTTTGCCGCCACGCTATGGGCCGTGTACACGCTGGCCCAGATCGAGGCCCGACAGAGCGTCTAGCAAGGCTTTGCCTCGCCTGCCACGAACCATGATCGCGGATGCTTGCATATTGCCGGGCAAAGACAGGCCATGTATCATCCCATCCCCGGTGTAAAAAACCCTCAGTCCCTTTGCTGCAGGCGGTTTGCCCTGTAAGGGTTTTTCCCGATCTTTATTGGTACGCACAGAGGTTATTCCATTGGACCAGTCTTCAATGCCGCCCCGTCAGGGTCTCTATGATCCTGCCCATGAACATGACGCTTGCGGCGTGGGCTTTGTGGCCCACATCAAGAACAGGGCCAGCCATGAAATCGTGCAACAGGGGTTGCAGATTCTCGAAAACCTGACCCACCGTGGAGCCACCGGGGCCGATCCGCTGGCCGGGGATGGCGCAGGTATTCTCATCCAGTTGCCCGATGCTTTCCTGCGGCGGGAAACCGCGACCCTGGGCTTTTCACTTCCCGAACCCGGACGATACGCAACCGGCATGGTGTTCCTGCCGCGTGACACTGGCGACCGGACCAGATGTGAAGCTCTGCTGGCGCAATGTGCAAAGGAAGAGGGCCAGGAGGTGCTGGGATGGCGTGATGTGCCCACGGACAATAGTGGACTGGGCGAAAGCGTCCTGAAGGTGGAACCCGTGATCCGACAGGTGTTTTTGTCACGCGGAATGGATACTCCGGACCAGAACGCCTTTGAGCGCAAGCTGTTCATCCTGCGCAAGCGTGCAGAACACTTGGTAGCCGCCGCAGGCATCAGTCGCACTTGGTTCTACCTGCCTTCCCTGTCATCGCGCACCATGGTCTACAAGGGCATGCTGCTGGCAGACC
>JAJZEL010000124.1 GCA_021828575.1 Pseudomonadota bacterium | reverse complement strand
AAAAGTCCCAGGTGGCCCTGGACGAAGCTGTGGCAGCTTTGCGGGACATCGAAAGGAAAACGGAAGAGCGTCGGACCGAGCATTACGGAGCCACTGATGCGCTCAATGCTGCCCAAGGTCGATTCTATCAATCCAGTGCAGATGTGTCTCAGGCGGAAAACGCCCTGCAGGCCATCAAAACCGAACGGCGTCGTCTGGAAGAAGAGCTGGCGAGACTTGACCAGGATATCAGGGAAGATCGTCAGCGACTGGAATCCGAGCAAACCCGATGGACAATGCTGGAGGGCGAAAGGGAACGGGCCGTGGAGTTGGTGAGGGTGGCTCTGTCGAGGGTGGAGGCAGAACGTGGACTGTTGCCCCAGACTGAGGCACGGTTGCGGGAGCAGCGTCAGTCACTGGACCAGAGACGGCAGAAGGAATCCCAGTTACAAGGGCAGATTTCGGCCTTGCGGAGTGAACAGGCAGCAGTCGAACGGGTATTGCGCCAGACACAGGAACGGTTGCAGCGAATGGAAGCTGAACAGTCCCGGTGGGAAGTCCCGGATGGAGGGGCTCTCGAGCGCCTTTCACGGGACTTGCGCGAGCAGGAAGTGCAGGCGGTCATTCGGAAGGCAATGGCCGAATCCACTGTTCAGCGTCTGGCCCGTTGTGAGGCCGTGCATGCCGAAAGCAGGCAGCAGGTGGACCTGTTGCATCGGGAAAAAACCCGACTTGAAGCTGAGCTGAAAACACTGGGAACGCTGCAGTCCCGTGTGGGTGCACAGGAGCAGGCCAATGCATTGATCCGGCAACACGGCCTGATCGACCTGCCCAGATTCTGGCAGGGACTCGAAGTGCAACCAGGGTGGGAACGGGCAGTGGAGGCAGCTTTGGGCTCTCGTCTCAACGCTTTTGCGGTGGCGGGATATCAGGATGTGATGGCATGGGAAGGCGCTTCCATTCCGGCGGGCGTCGCTCTTTACCGTACCACGGCCACCACTGAAGGACACGTCTCCAATGTTCCCGTGCTGTCCTCGGGGCGGTTGTCGGACAAGGTGTCCGTGCGTCGTGAGGATTGCAGACCGGCGCTCGAAGTGTGGTTGAGGCAAGTGTTTGTGGTGAACGACCATCGTCAGGCCCTTGCGAATGCCGACCAGATTCCTGAAGGTGTGTGTCTCGTCACCCGTGACGGGCATGTGGTGGATCACTGCGGTGTTACGTTCTTTTCAGAGCAGGGCGAATTTCATGGAGCGCTGGCCCGCGCTCGTGACATGGAAGCGCTGGAAGTTGCCTTGCGGGAAGTGTTGGGAAGCATTGCCTGTCAGGAAGTCAGGCACGGTGAATTCACCGAAGCCCTGCAAGCCTGCCGTAACGAACGGCAGATGCATGATCAGCATTGGCGCGATGTTGAATCCAAACGTCACAAATTTGAAGTGGAACGTACCCGTCTGCAGGGGTTGCAGGACAGGCATCACCAGCGGGTGCAGCAGGCCATGCAGGAGCGTCAGGAACTGCTGCGGCAGGATACCCTGGAAAAAGAACGCCGGACATCCTGTGGTGAAAAACTGGTGGGCGCAGAGCAGGCATGGCAGGTAGCTCGCGAACAGGTGGCCGTTTTCGAGGCGTCATGGCGTGAAGCAGAGCGAGACCGCGAAACGCGGCGCACTGCCTTGCAGACGGCTGAACATTCACTCCAGGAGGCGCAGTACATGCAAAAGTCTGCACAGGAGCGACTGGAGCACCTGGATCGCAACAGGAAGGCGGCAGAAAATCGCCTTGCCCAACTGGAACCGCGTCGTGCGGTCCTGGCAGAAAAACTGGAGCAAAGTACTGAGATTCCATACCAGGACAGGTTGCAGTCAGCGCTGAGTGGGAGGGTGGCTTGTGAGGAAGCCTTGTCTCAGGCCAGGATGAAACTGGAGGAACTGACGGGAACGATCCGGGAACTGGAGGAGCAACGACTGTCTGTACAACACTTTTCCTTTCCTTTGCAGAACAGGATGTCAGACCTCAGGCTCAAGGAACAGGAAGCTCGGTTGTTACAGGAGCAGGCCGAGGAAAATCTGCGGGCAAGCGGAGCTGACGAGGCCAGTCTGATGCCCTTGCTGGAAAAAGGTGTGCGTTCAGGCGCGCTTCAGACCGAGATAACAGCGCTCTCTGAAGGGATAGAGGCATTGGGCGCTGTCAACCTGGCGGCTCTGGAAGAGCTCGAGACTGCAAAGGAAAGGAAAAGTTGGCTGGATGCCCAGACGGCAGACCTGGAGGCGGCCGTGGCTACCCTGGAAGATGCCATGCGCAAGATTGACCGTGAATCGCGGGACCAGTTGAAGGATACGTTCGAACGGGTCAACACCAATTTTGGCAATCTGTTCACCGCCCTGTTTGGGGGAGGACAGGCACGGATCGAGTTGACTGGTGAGGAAATCCTGGATGCAGGACTTCAGATCATTGCCCAGCCCCCTGGCAAGAAAACCGCATCGTTGCACCTGCTGTCCGGCGGTGAAAAGGCCCTGACGGCTCTTTCGCTGGTGTTCGCACTTTTTCAGCTGAATCCGGCACCTTTCTGTATCCTCGACGAAGTGGACGCGCCGTTGGACGATACCAATGCGGAACGCTTTGTCCAGATGGTCACGAAAATGTCGGAGCAGACCCAGTTTCTGTTTGTGACCCATAACAAGGTAGCCATGGAAATGGCCCAGCAACTGGTGGGGATCACCATGGCCGAGTCCGGTGTGTCCCGCATGGTGGCGGTGGACATGGATGAGGCTATTCGCATGACGGAATCCGTCATCGTTTGAGAGGAACGTGATGAGTACATTGCAGTTGGGGCTGGTTATACTCGGTGTCGTTCTGGTAGTGGCCATTTTGTTATACAACCGCTTGCAGGAACGTCGTTATCGCAAGATTCTGCAGCAGGCCGTACCGGAATCCGGTGCAGACCCTCTCATGGGGCAGACGGCAGCGACCCCCCATGACATGCCGCGGGAACCATCCCTTGAGCCATCAGTGCTGTCTTCTGCTCCCGGGCAGGCAGTGGTGCCGCCGGTACTGACACCTTCTTCACCTTTCAGTCTTCCTCCATTACCCGTGAGTGAGGCACCGAATCTGGCGCTGGAATTCGAGGTGGTGCTGAAGAGTGCTCATCCCGTCAGCGCAGGACAATTGTGGCAAGCCCTGTCCGAAACCACTCTCCTGGCAAGGAACGTGCGCTGGGCAGCCCTTGAAGAGGGAGCGACAGCACCCCGCTTTACCGTGAACGGGCCATCGGAGCACCGATTCAACACCTATGCGGCCGCTCTGAAACTGGGCAGTCGCACCCAACCTGTCAGTGAAGCCCGTGTCGCCCTGTTTCTGGATGAAATGCGTGGGCTCGGGCAGCGGTTGCATATGGAACTTCAGCCTGTGGACATGGCGGTGGCCATTCGCGCCGCCCAGGCACTGGACAGATTCCTGTCCCAGACAGATGTGCTCATCGGCATCAATGTGATATTTTCGGAAGACAACTGGCCAACGGCTCATCAGGTCAGGCTGGCAGTGGAGGCTCTGGGGCTGATCCTTGACCGGGAAGCTGGGCTGTTCAACTCTCCGGAAGGCAATTTCACCCTCATCCAGCAGGATTCGGCGCCATTTCTGGACGTGGAACATGATCCTGCACCTGTTGCCGGTGTGACCTGGTTACTGGATGTGCCACGTACGAAAAACGGTTTTCAGGCTTTGCGCGACATGTACTCAGGTGCTGAAAAACTGGCTTCTGTCCTGGGAGGGAGGGTGGTGGACGACAATGGTGCCGCGTTTGGCGCACGCCAGCTGGGCGCAGTTGAAAAACACTTGACAGCCATCATCCAGCAAATGGACAAGCAGGGCATTCCGGCGGGTAGCCCGCAGGCGTCGCACCTTTTTGCGTCCTGACCCATGACGGAGACGGATTTCCGGATGTCCATGGAACGCGCTCGCGAATTGCGTGAGCAGATCGCCCTGTACGATTACCAGTACTACGTTATGGATGCTCCTACCATCCCTGACAGCGAATACGATACCCTGTTCAGGGAACTTCAGGACATTGAAGCACGCCACCCTGAATGGATTACGGTGGATTCACCGACCCGGCGGGTCGGGGGTCAGCCTCGTACGGGTTTCAGGGAAGTGCAGCATCAAATCCCCATGCTAAGCCTGGCCAACGGATTCACTGAGGAAGACATCCGTCATTTTGATCGTCGGGTACGTGATGATCTGGGGATGGGAGAAGTGGAGTATGCCTGCGAGCCCAAGTTCGATGGCCTGGCAGTCAGCTTGGTTTATGACAGAGGTATCCTGGTGGAAGGCAGCACTCGCGGTGATGGTACTACGGGTGAGGAAGTCACTGCCAATCTGCGAACGATTGCAGCCATTCCCCTGCGGCTCCCGCAAGACCCGCCTCCGGAACGCCTGGAAATTCGGGGAGAGGTCCTGATGCTCAAGAAGGACTTTGAGGCCTTGAATGAAACGCAGGCGCTGGAAGGGGAAAAACTCTTTGTGAATCCTCGCAATGCGGCGGCTGGTGCGCTACGTCAGCTTGATTCCAGGCTGACAGCACGCCGCCCCCTGTTTTTTTATGCCTACGGTGTGGGGGAAACCGTTGGGTTTTCCCTTCCTGACACGCATTCCGGATTGTTGGATCAGCTTGTATCCTTGCATTTTCCCGTGGCTATTCAACGCCGGGTAGTGATGGGTGCCGAGGGATTGCTGGGTTTTTTTTCGGAACTACAGGCGATGCGCGAATCATTGCCCTACCAGGTGGATGGAGTGGTATACAAGGTCAATCACCTGCCCTTGCAGGAAACGCTGGGTTTTGTTTCACGTGCCCCGCGTTTTGCCATTGCCCACAAGTTTCCGGCTGAGGAAGCGCTGAGCGAGGTGCTGCAGATTGAAATCCAGGTGGGTCGTACGGGAGTACTGACCCCTGTGGCACGATTGAAGCCGGTGTTTGTGGGAGGAGTCACGGTCACCAATGCCACCTTGCATAATGAAGATGAAGTGCAGCGCAAGGACGTGAGGGTGGGTGATCACGTCTGGATCCGCCGTGCCGGAGATGTCATTCCCGAAGTGGTATCTGTGATCAAGGACCGTCGACCTGTGGGCACTCACCTTTTTCGGATGCCTGAGCAATGTCCTGTATGCGGCAGCGCCGTGGCACGGGAGGAAGGCGAAGCAGCCAGTCGTTGCACCGGAGGGTTGTATTGTCAGGCTCAACGCAAGCAGGCACTTTTGCATTTTTCCCAACGACGTGCCATGAACATCGATGGTTTGGGAGACAAACTCGTGGATGCTCTGGTGGATAGCGGGTTGGTGAAGACAGCGCCGGATCTTTATCAGTTGACCGTGGAACAGTTGTTGTCATTGCCACGTATGGGGCTGAAATCGGCAGAAAATCTTCTGGCTGCAATAGAAAAAAGCCGTTTTACCACGCTGGCGCGATTTATTTTTTCCCTGGGCATTCGTCATGTGGGGGAGGCTACGGCCCGGGATCTTGCCGGGTATCTCGGAGGACTCGAGCCATTGATGATCGCTACGGAAGAGGATCTGCAATGCGTTCCGGACGTGGGGCCGGTGGTGTCGGGATCATTGCGGCAGTTTTTTTGTGAACCGCATAATCGGGAAGTGATCCAGCGTTTGCTGGCGCTGGGTGTTCACTGGCCAGCAAGTTCTCAAGGAGAACAGGCTGGGCTCCGTCCTCTTCAGGGTAAATCGCTGGTATTGACGGGCACTCTTCCTCACATGGGGAGGGAGGAGGCCAAGGCGCGCATTGAGGCGGCTGGTGGGCGCGTCACCGCCAGCGTGTCGCGACGCACCGATTTTCTGGTGGCGGGCGAAGCGGCTGGAAACAAGCTGGATCAGGCGAAGGCGCTAGGTGTGGCGGTGCTGGATGAATCACAATTGATGTCCTTGCTGGAGAAAAAACACACATGAACAGAAAACCAATCAGGAAAGCCGTATTCCCCGTAGCAGGCATGGGGAGCCGGTTTCTGCCAGCCACCAAGGCCAGCCCTAAGGAAATGCTTCCCATAGTGGACAGACCGCTGATCCAGTACGCGGCTGAAGAGGCGATTGCAGCAGGGATCACCGAACTGATTTTCGTGACCGGACGGGGCAAGCGCGCCATCGAGGACCACTTTGACAAGGCTTATGAACTTGAAGTGGAGCTGGAACAACGTGGGAAGACCCGTCTGCTGGAACAGGTTCGTAACCTCTTGCCGCCAGGCATCACGTGTGCCTATGTGCGTCAGGCGGAAGCGCTGGGTCTCGGGCATGCCATTTTGTGTGCGGCTCCTCTGGTGGGTGATGAACCTTTTGCCGTACTCCTGGCCGATGACCTGGTGGACGCCAAAGTGCCTGTGTTGCGCCAAATGGTGGACCTGTATGATCAGACCGGGGCTTCGGTTCTTGGTGTACAACAAGTGCCGTCCGAACAGACCCGCCAGTATGGCATTGTCAGGACAGAAGCCGGGGAGTGCGGACAACAGCGCATCGTGGGCATCGTGGAAAAACCTGAACCGGACAAAGCGCCTTCCCGGTGGGGGGTGGTAGGTCGTTACCTATTGTCGCCGTCCATTTTTGGTCTGCTCAGGGAAGTGCAGCCTGGAGCTGGCGGTGAAATCCAGTTGACGGATGGCATTGCCCAGTTGCTCCCGAAGGAAGCGGTCCTGGCATTGCCGTTTGAAGGGGTTCGCTATGACTGCGGCAGCAAGCTGGGTTACTTGAAAGCCACAGTGGCTTTTGGAGTGCGTCACGAGGAAACCGGAGCGGAATTCCGCAAATGGCTCGGTGAATCGGGAGTGGTCACTCGTGGCTGTTAGGCCTGTGCTGCGCATGGGACATCCCTTGCTGCGGCAGGTGGCTCGGCTGGTGACTGATCCGGTCGCTCCTGAAGTGCGCGAACTACTCCGGGACATGCGCGATACCATGGACCATCTTGATGGGGCGGGCTTGGCGGCTCCGCAAATCGGAACCAGCTTGCAAGTGGTGATTTTTGGCGGGGCGGACAATCCCCGTTATCCTGACGCGGAAGCAGTGCCACCCACCGTCCTCATCAATCCTGTGCTGACATTGCTGGGCGATGAACAGGTGGAAGACTGGGAAGGTTGTCTGTCCGTACCTGGCTTGCGTGGCATGGTCCCAAGGCATGTCAGGCTGCGCTACCAAGGGCTGGGCGAACAGGGAGAGGTGATTGACCGGACGGTGGAAGGGTTTCATGCA